>JBJHCD010000519.1:0-4975 GCA_050485845.1 Pirellulaceae bacterium
CCCGGCTCGTGAGCAAACCAAACGGTGCCTTCGTCTGGCTTCACGCTGGCTAAGTCACACGATTAGCCAGCCAGCTAAACCCCGACGCCCCCTTCGCACGACAAACCGTAGGGTGTCTTCGGACCAGCTTTCGGACCACACTGTTGACTGGCAATGAACGGCACATCGAAGGGATACTGATCGGGACCACAACAACTGAAGGCTGTGGGTGAATGCGGGGCATGGGGACGGCGGCGGAGGCTTTGCGGGAGCCAGGAGCGAATCCGCTCGGAACCCGTTGCCGTAACCCCGGAACATAGCATGAACATATGCACATGTCATGGCCGTCAGGAGAGAGGGACAAGAATTTCGGGCGGTTGGGGCTACGAACGGGCGGGATTTCCGGTCATCTGGTCCGGGGCAGTGCCATTAGCGCGTCACTGAGCCATGCGCTGGCTCGGGTTTGTCCCAAGAATTTCGCGCTTGCCGGGCTAGATTTCGTCTCATTTCCCAAATGTCGCGTTCATTTGCCGAGAGAAATGGCCCATCCGCGAGTGCAGATGCTCGACAAGCCGACAGGGGCGTAGTGCAGGCAACCGCCTGCGGAACCAATTGAAACCCACCCACAAGAAGTATCTCTTTCGTGGTCCCTCAAGCCCAAAGACACCCTTCGGTTTACGCCCCAAGACGCGAAGACCTGCCTGCGGTAATATATTCAATCCACCAATTAGAGCTACTCCTCCGGCAGCGCCTCAAATCCGAAGACACCCTTCGGTTTCTTCGCTTCTTCGGTTTCTTCGGTTTCTTCCCGAGGAGTGGGCGATTTCTGGAGGGAAAGTGCGTCCACAGGGCATCCCTCGCTTGAGCGTCGGGCCACATACCCCCCGACAGAACGAGAGAGGGAGAATGATTTCTGGATGGAAGGCGGGCACCCAGGGCATCTACTGGATGGAAGGCGGGCACCCAGGGCATCTATCGCTCGCGCGTCGAGATACCTCCAGTCAGGGGTCTTCCTCCCGAATGCCGAAGCGCCGACGCCCCCCTGGCTCGCCCGCGAACGAATACCACCCATTTGGGCGGCTTCAACACGTAATGCCGGGCCAAGCAAGTCCGAGCAGGAACATACACGAGACGAGAGACACAGCTTGGCCCGGCGTCCCGGGATTTCTCCGGTTACTGTATGAAGGACATGACCTCTTGTCCGTGGGCGGTTCCGAGTGCTCGCCAAACGTCCAAATTGATCGTGTTGGAAAAGAACCGGACCGACCCGTCACAAAGGCTGGCCTGCACGCCGGCCGGATGGCGACTTCGAGCGGCAATCGATTCCTGGTTCTCGCCAGCTCGGCCCATGCAAGGAGGATTGCGACGATTCTCGGCCGATCGGCAATAGCCGGCCGCCTCCAACACGTCGGGTTGCGGGCTGTTCGGAGGCAAGAAGGTTTCGAAATGGGCCCCCCCACCCCACCAAGCAAACCCTCGAAGGTCTCCTTCTCGCCCTTGAATCGTTTCCGAGTACAGCAACGTGTTGCTCATGCCGTCCGTAATGTCCGCCATCCGTACCACCATGATGAACCGATTGTCATGCTCGACCCAGCTGAAGTAGTTGGGCCAATTTCCCGTGTTGGGGCAGATGACTTCGATAAATGGAGCCCCTCCGAACATGTTCGGATTCCCAAAGGTATCGGTTCCATAGGGGCTCAGGCGACCTCGAGTCGTATTGCCGAGGTTAGCCACGTAGTTATGGAAAGTGATTCCGTTGTAAACATTCGGCGCCGCGGTTCGCGTGTCACTTGGGCAAGTAAAGGTGGGGAGCTGAGTACGCGAGACAACCAGGTTGGGACCACTTCCGTAACGCAGGCCACCCGTGCGGAACGACTGACAACCGCCCGAGTTGACGTAGAGTTCGCGGAGCGTTGTCTGCTCGACAAACGGCAACACATGCAACATGTGCGTCCCATGGACTGCATGGTAACTGGCAGCTGGAAATGCCGTGGAATAGACATCGGCATAATTATGGACAGCCAGCGAAATCTGCTTGAGATTATTCGAACACTGCATCCGCCGCGCCGCCTCGCGGGCCGACTGCACTGCCGGAAGAAGCAAAGAAACCAAGACACCAATAATGGCAATCACCACCAACAACTCAACCAACGTGAAACCTTGTCGTTTGGCAACCATAACCTGACACTCCTTCTCGACCCAATCCGCGAGATAAAAAATGTAAAACGCCAGGACGCGAACGAATTCCACCTCGACAACCGAGGTGCATGTGCGCAGGTTTCCCACGACCATTGAGACGCTGAGCTGGCGACGTGAGGTTCGTCGCTCGAAGCCCCATGGGCATGTTGAGAACGAAGACCGAATGCTCCGTCTCAAGAAAGGAAATTAGCTCGTGTATCGCTAACCGCTGTTGAGATCACGGTCCGCGAGAATCGCCACTTTCGAATCAGTGCCCGAAACCCGTGAACTGCCCCTCACCGGCGGACGAGAAAGTGAACCTTCAAATAGAGGAAAGCCTGGGAACGTCGAATGGAAATTATGAAAAGTGACAACCAAGCACAAATCGCGCAAAGGTCGCCTTGAATCGTCGCTACTCTCCCAGCAGCTCATACGCTACCGCAACCGTGATAGTGTGTCAAGAAAAATCTGTACATGTCAGCTTGAATGGTGATTCAACCCGCGGACGGGGAGCAAGGAGAAGCTCCGGGAGGTCGGTGACCGAGTGATGGCGAGAGCGTCTTTCCAGGCTACAGCCCCTGTTTCCAAACCGCTACAATCGAGAAACCCCAGAGGATACCTCTCGGTGAACAACCCTCTCGTCGAGGACACCTCTCGGCGTCGGGCACCTCCATGAAGCCGAGGAAGCTGACGACCAACCATTTCCCCCTACCGAATTCCCGCCCCCCGCACTTCAACGATCCCCGTTACCACTCGCCCCTCTCCGCACACATCCCCAACCGAACGCGGCAACTCGCCTTGCCACTTTGAGCCCCCCTTTCCCCGAAAGGCCACTTCCCTCATGTCGATCGGCCCCCATTCCAATACCGACTCTCGTTCAGGCCTCTCTACTTTTTTCACTCCCTTCCTCGCTCCCTTCCTCGCTCGACCTCTCTTGCTCGCTCCGCCCAGCCCCATTTCGGTAAGTTCCGGGTCGTTTGTGCCGCGGCCATTGTCGGCCGTCGGAATTCTGGCCCCCCTGCTACTAGCATCAATCATCCTCGGCGGTCATTCGCTGTCGGCCGCCGAATGGCTGACCATTCGGGGTAGCCTGGTGCCGGTGCAGGATGACAAGGGCCTGATCGAAAAGTCGTTCACGATCCAGGCGATCTGGTCGGAAGAGAAAGAGGGTGAAGGCCATTTAGTCTGGACGCTCGAGGAAGGAGGAGCGGGGAGCTGGAGCTGGATCGATCTGTTCGGACAACTGCAGTGGGATGGCCAAGGCCGTTCGTTGGCTGGTTCGCTGACACCAACGCTACGTTACGAGTCCGGAGAGGTAAGGGGAAACGTTCCGATCCACCTCGTCCTCCCACGCCCCGACGAACCACTGGCTGTCGGCTCGCAATGGGAAGAGGATGGTCTGAAACATGAGGTTCTGGAGCCGGCCCAGGTAGGCGACCAGACGGGCTGGTTGGTCGCCGTGCGCAACAATTTCGGCGAAAAACGAACCGTATTGGCTTCGGCGCCCACGGGATTCATTATCGACGCCCAGGAGACCGTCTTCCTGGGACAAGGGGATCGTTTCCGGCTGCAATATCAAGTGGCCCAGCGACGCGACGTGACGGAGAACGACTGGCAAGAAGCAGTCAAGGACTTTGATCGGCTTCGACAACTACGATCACAGCTCGAGTGGCGAGCCCACGAAGTGGAGCGGAATTGGACGGAGAAACAACGAGAACTGATGAAGGAGTCGCTCCCACAACTTCGTGGCGCGACGCAAACGGAAACGCTGGCCACCCTGCTTCGTTCGGCCGAACAACAGGCGAGACTCGACCGCGGACGAGCTGGGGCATTGGACGAGATGCGGCGCCGAGCGGTCTCGTCCGCGCTCCCCGACTTTCAACTCGAGCCACTCGGGGCCCCGCCTTTGAATAAGAGCGACCTATCCGGCAGCGTGACGATACTCCATTTCTGGGACTATCGAGACTCCCCGCTTCGCGAACCCTACGGCCAAGCCGGATACCTCGATTTCCTGTCGCGAAAATATGCTGAACAGGGCCTGCAGGTGGTGGGGGTCGTGGTCCCGGAGAATGTCGATGATCCCCAAGCGGTTCGACAGTCGGGACTCGGAGCCCGACGCTTCGCCAACTTCATGAATCTGGATTATCCACTGTACTTGGACCAGGCGGGATTATTGGGCCAAGTGGGGGATCCCCGAGTATGCGAAGCCAGCTTGCCCCTTTTCGTGGTCGTGGGACGAGATGGCAAAGTGGCGCACTATCACGCCGGGCACTACGAAGTGGACAACAACCGAGGATTGGTCGAGCTGGAGAAGATTATTGAGACCGCGCTGAAAAAGGGCGAGTAATCGCGAGGACCTCTTCCAAGACCCGCCCATTCGTGCCGATCGCCTCGCCGGCGTGAATGGTGCGGTTTCCTCGCCAATCGGTAAAACTCCCCCCCGCTTCCTCCAGAATCGGCTGGACCGCCGCCGCATCCCAAACATTCAACATCGGATCCACCATCACCTCGGCTCGTCCCGTCGCCACCAGCAGGTAACCATAACAGTCGCCCCAGGTCCGACTGACAAAAGCAGCCTGTTCCAATTGACGGTAGGCCTGCTCGGCCTGGCGGCGGGCGAAGGTATCGACTTGCGAGGTGACGAATAGCCCGTCGGACAATTGCGATGTCGTGGAAACTCGAGCTATCTGACGTTCCTTGCCTGCCTGGACGTACCAGCATCCCTGTCCTTGGGAGGCATAAACGCATTCTCCTAGTGCCGGAATATTGACCACCCCCACCACCGCGTGCCCCTGATACTCGACCGCAACCATGGTTC
>JBJHCD010000520.1:0-4974 GCA_050485845.1 Pirellulaceae bacterium
GTCCTGGAGGCAAAGCGAACCGCGGACCGAGTGGCGGTCGGGGACCGAGGGGACGATGAAGGACGAGGCGATCGGCAGAAACAGCTTGACTTGGTGAGGTATGCTGGGGGGGCAGTCGATGATGGTGAATTGGAAGTTGTCGGTTAGCCACTTCTTCAGGGCTCGGCGACGCTTCTGGAAAAGGGCCGAGAATTCCTCGGTGGTCTTGAAGCCGCGACGAGCCTTGGCCATGTTGGTTTGGAAGTCGTCGATTCGAAAGGAGCAGGGGATGACCGAGAGATTCTCGAGTCCCCCGTTGATGTTGGAGGCTTTCCGTTCGACATAGGCGGCGATCTGCTCGGCGTCGAAGTCATCGTCCAGCATGGCGGCGAGCAGATCATGGAGGGTGATTCGTCGGCGTTCGCAGTGGAGCAGACGGCTTTCTCCGAGCAGCAGTTCGCCCGACATGCACTGGTGGTCGGCGTCGATCAGCAGGACGCGGTATCCCTCTTCGGCCAAGCATTCGGCCACGGCCACGGCATTCGTGGTTTTCGCGACGCCTCCCTTCAGATTCGCAAACATTAGGATCGACATCGGCCGAATTTCCCCATCGGTTTCCGCACATTCAACCCGGGGGGAACGGCAAGTGTCCTGACGTTCCAACCCCTGGAAACCCATAAGTTTACGGCCAGTTCACATCTGCTTCAACCGTTTGGTGAGGAGTTCCTGAACCATGACCGACCGGACGCTGGCCATCAAAGATCTTTACTTCCACCCCACACTGCGCAGCCCCCCCAACGCGTTCATTTTGGCTGGCGTGCCGAGAAAGGGGGCATTGGGGGGTGGTTGCGGCGTCCCGACTTAAGCGGCGTGGCGAACGAAGGCCGCCTCATCCGGATACGCGAACCCGGTCGTCGGATCGTTCCAACGCCGCAAGGCGATTCCCACCAGATGCCCGCCGAACGCGACCGATAGTTTCAGCGCATGTTGAAAACGGTCCAGCTTGCCATATTGCGGCAGGCAGTCGAAATGACACTCCGGGTCGGGGTCATTTACATTGATGGTCGGGGGGGCAAAACCATCTCGCATCGCCAGCGTGGTGACAACCAGTTCCACGCTTCCGGCGGCATTGATCATGTGGCCGAGCATGGATTTGGTGCCGCTTACCAACAGCGATGAGGTTTGACTGCCAAAGACTTGACGAATGGCTCGCATTTCCGCCAGGTCGTTCTGCTCCGTTCCGGTGGCGTGGGCATTGATGTAACCGACCTGGTCGGGAGTGAGCCGAGATTTCTCCAGGGTCAATTCGATCAGTCGCCTGAGAACTTCGCTTTCAGAATCGAGTCCCGTGACATGATGGGCTTCTCCCAACATGTGTCCGCCAATGATTTCGGCGTAAATGCGCGCCCCCCGCCGCCGGGCATGTTCGTAGTCCTCCAGAACGAGCATTCCGGCCCCTTCCCCCAGGACAAAACCTGACCGATGGCGGTCGAATGGCCGACAGGCCTTGGCGGGATCATCCCCTTCCGCCAAAACTCGCATCTGGCGAAAACCGGCGGCAAACAGAGGATCGATGGCGTCCCCTCCCCCCACCAACATCATGTCACTCTGTCCGTCGGTAATGGACCTTACTCCAACCAACGTGCTGATCAGGCTGCTGGCACAGGCGGTGGAATGGGCAAACCGGGGCCCCATGAGTCCGAACCGAGTGGCGACGTGGGAGCAAGCCGTGTTCGGCATCCACTGCTGCCACCACGGAAAACGTTCAGGCTGGTCTTCAACGAGTCCCTGAACGTGGGCTGACCCGAAGCTGTCTCCCATGTGAGCGCTGATTGAACAGCCGAAGCGTTTCGAATCGATCTCGTTCCATCGGACTCCGGCGTCATCGAGTGCCTCGGCGGCCGCTTGCTCGCACATCGGCACGACCTTGAGCATTCCTGAATGGGGGATCGAAAGTGGCACGGTGGCTCCAAACAGCTCATTATCTGGGATTCCAGGCAGGTCACGCAGGTAGCCTACTCGAGTTGCCCCTTGACAGATTCCCCGCCATGTTGATTCACGGTCTAGCCCAAGGGAGGTAACCGCCCCCAGTCCCGTGATGACGACTCGATTGTGCCCCGCGCGATGCATCAGTTCCGTTCTCTCACTCGAAGGGATAATGGCGAGCTTTCCCCGAAAAGTCTTCCTCTCCCTGAAATCTTGGGCTCGAAAACGGGCGCCGCCATCACCACCGAACTCGAGCAGCTTCCGGTTTCCAAAGGGAGGGACTCCGTTGTCCAGTCTCCTATTAGCGGAAGAGGAGATTCGTGTCGACACCGAATTGCCGAGGAAAGCTGCCAAAAAAAGTTGCCTTGACAGTTTCGCTCAGTTAGACTCGGGCTCGCTTGAGGACAGCTCGATTGACATTTCGGATGTTGGGTTTGACCGCCAAGCGGTTCACTTCAGAACACAGAATTCTCTGTGCCACTGCACTCCGGCGCGATGATTCGAGTCGCGGTTCGGGGGTCACGTGTTCAAGATGCTGGAGAAAGGGAGTCCCGGGCTCAGCCTTCTCGCTTCCATGCCTCTTGAACCTTTCGCGATTCCAGTTCTTGGGGGCAACAGGGTTAAGGTTCTGCCGCAAGCGGTGACAGTCGAGGTGACGATCGAGGCGGAGGAGTCCGAGTCCGAGTCGGCAGCGTGGCCGGCTCGCACCGATATCCGGGTCTGGATTGGGAGAACCACAGCATGGCCGAACAAATGCGTCGGGGGCAGACCGGCGCACAGCCTGCGAACTCGACACAACGGCGTTGGGCGGCATTAAAGCAAGTCATTCAACTTCTTCACCACGAACGGCATTCCCTTCAGGAGTTGCTGTCGCGTCTCGTCCAGCTCCTGCCGAATGCCTTTCAGCAGCCCGACATGGTGCGTGTTCGCATTGCACTGGACGGCCAGACCTTTTCCAGCTCGGATTTCCAGGTCACTCCCTGGATGAGGCAGATTCCGATCATTGCGCCCGATTGTCACCAGGGGACCATCGAGCTGGCTTTTCGAAGCGACTCGTCCTCGGCGTCATCCGACGGCTCGCATGTGGCCCCGGCCGAACAGGACGAAATGGCGTTCCTGGAGGTGATTGTCGAGCTGCTGAAAGGGTACCTTGGTCGCCGAGTGGAAAAAGCTGCTCGGTCCGTGGAACGGGCGGATCGTCAGCGGCTGGAGCAGCAACTGCGGCAGGCCCAGAAAATGGAAGTGGTTGGACGGCTGGCGGGTGGAGTGGCTCATGACTTTAACAACCTGCTGACCGTGATTTCCGGCTACAGCGAGATCCTGCTGGAGAACATGACATCCGACGATCCCGCTCGGGAAATCGTCAAGGAAATCTATCGTTCCGGTGAACGGGCCTCCTTGTTGACTCAACAATTGCTGGCCTTCAGTCGAAAACAGGTGCTCGAGCCGAAGGTCTTGAATCTGAATGATGTCGTCTCGGAGTCGAGCCGCATGTTGGCGCGGCTGATTGGGGAGGACATTCGTCTCCGGACGGTGCTCTCCGAGGATTTGAACTTGATTCGAGTTGATCCGGGACAGCTGGAGCAGGTGATCATGAATTTGGCGGTTAACTCCCGAGACGCCATGCCGAACGGGGGGCAACTGACTATCGAGACCGCCAATGTGGAAATTGACGAACGGTACGCGTACTCGCACTGGGAGATTCGGTCAGGTACCTATGTCATGCTTGCTGTCTCCGACACGGGACATGGAATGGACGAAGCAACTCGGGCCCGGATTTTCGAGCCGTTCTTCAGCACCAAGCCCTCGGACCGAGGAACCGGATTGGGGTTGGCGACGGTGTATGGAATCGTCAAGCAGAGCGGCGGCAACATCGGCGTATACAGCGAGCCGAACTACGGCACGGTGATCAAGGTCTATTTTCCCGTTGTCGAAAAGTCCTCCACGAATCTGGACCTTCCCGTCGAGATACCGACGGCCCTGGAAGGCAGCGAGACGATCTTGATGGTGGAAGATGACGCGGCGGTCCGTTCGCTCGCTCGGCTTGCCCTCCAGATGTACGGCTACCAAGTCCTGGAAGCGAGCGACGGACGCGAGGCGTTGGCCCTGAGTCAACGGCATAAAGGGTCGATTCATCTACTGGTTACCGACGTGGTGATGCCGGGAATCAATGGGCGGGAACTCGCCGAACAACTCACGCGAAAGTTTCGCGACCTCCAAGTTCTCTTCTTGAGCGGTTACACGAGCGACACCATCGTTCACCATGGCGTTCTGGAAGCAGACATGGCGTTCCTGCAAAAGCCATTCACCCCCATGCTGCTCTCTCGCAAAGTACGCGAGGTGCTCAACGCTCGGCGCCGGTAATGGTCACCAGCTAGACTCGGTAGCCGCAAGCTTGCATGTCCTCCCAGTCGTCCCGACAGGCCGTCATTGAAAAGGCGAATTCATCTTCCAGTTCCATGTGGTGCGCGTCGAACCAGATGAAACAGGGGGTCCGAACGGCAGCCCCCAAGGAATTTTGAGCCGATATTGCCTCCATGTCGCGAGCAAACCAGGGGCGTTCCTCGGTGACGGGAATGCGCCGTCGTTCGGAGAGGATGATCTGGGCGGGAGTCATGCTGGTCGCTCCTTCCTCGCCTTCCGGCGAGTTCAGCCAACTGTGGGCGACGTCGGCCAGGTGCGTGGCCAGCCGTTGTGCCGGAGTGGATTCGCCGGGTGTCGGCGTCTCAAGCCCGGCTCCCGCGACCGGCGGTTCGCCATGGTCCGATTCCGGCTTCGTGCCACGAAGCCATTCCCAAGCCTGTTCGAGCACGGCTCGAATCAAATCGAAATAAAGAACCACCTCGGCCGTCCCCCATCCGCCATATCGAAAGGCCGCGGAGTCCTCGGGAAGTAGGTGCCGGCGAAAAACGGTAAGTGGTCGTCCGGCGTCAGGAAGACTGTCAGCGGCCAGCCGCCGCCGCGACGGGTAAGTAACTGGTGGGCTTGCTGGTAGATACGGTCCAGATC
>JBJHCD010000521.1:0-4965 GCA_050485845.1 Pirellulaceae bacterium
GACAACCCGCGCCACCCGATCCACGAAGCCGTCGGGAGACCATGCGGGCGATGTCAGTATATCCCCCCATTCCGACTGTCGAGCGGCTTCGTCGGGAATGGTGGTCTCGATTTGCCTTCGAGCTTCCTGATGCAGAAGCGGGTGGATGGCATGAGTTCCCGTCTGGCGGAACCAGTACTTGGCATTGCCATAATCACCTTCGGCCCGGTGCATCAAGCCATGCCAATAGCTGCCATCCTGGGAAGGGAGCCCTTGGCTGATTTGGTGGGATTGGTCGAGGAAACCATGCAGCAGCCAGAGTCCCGACAGACAGGCCTGGGCCGCCGAACGATCCCGGAGCGTCCGGCCTCCCCCCAGATCCTCCGGCGTAAGGCCTTGCAATGGCCCTCGCCGTTCCGATGAGCTTTGGCTCGGCGACAGCTCAAGTCGCGTGACTCCCTCCAGCAGCGGCGATACCGCCGCTCCATATTTTTCAGCCGAAAAATTGGGAAGGTTCATCTTGGTTGACTCCTCATTTTCGGACCCTTACAAATCGGACCCCTTCGCCATGAATCCCCTCTCCACGAATCCCCTTCCAAGGTCGCCTTTCGGAAATTGGAATTGGAATTGGAATTGGTTTGGAGGTCCTGGCGTCGCACGATCTCCGTCTAACCGCCGATGTCTCGCAGGATTTCATGCGCCGCGTTTCGCCCACAGGCTCCCATCACTCCTCCTCCGGGATGGCTGGCCGCGCCACAGAGGTACAGACCTGAAACCGGCGAACGGTGGTCGGCCCATCCGGCGACGGGCCGCATGAAGAATAGCTGATGGAGGTGCATGGAGCCCTGCATGATATTTCCTCCGGTCAAACGAAAGGTTCGTTCCAAGTCCAACGGGCTGAGGACCTGACGGTGCTCGATCGCCCCCGGCACATTCGGGGCATAACGAGCCAGTTGTTCAATGCAGCGATCGGCGAAGTCGTCCTTAATGTCATCCCAACCCCGCTCGGCCAATCGATAGGGGGCATACTGGACGAACATCGACATGACATGCTTTCCGGGAGGAGCCAGCGAGTCGTCGACGGCGGAAGGGAGCGTGATCTCCAGGATCGGTTCCGTGCTGGGCCACCCAGCCCGCGCGTCGGCATAGGCCCGCTCGATGTAGTCCAGGGTCGGAGCGATATGGATCGTCCCATGGTGATGCGGACCGACGCCCGTCTCCGACAGGCAGCGAAACTGGGGTGGCTCGGAGAGCGCCAGGTTGATTTTGGCGGAGGCCGAGTCGTAGTCGATCCGGCTCACGGCCCGGCGAAATTCCTCGGGCAAATCATTTTCCGTCAGGAACCGCTCAAACGTCCAATGGGCGTCGGCGCTGGAGGCGACCACGGGGGCCTGCAGTTCTCGCTGGTCGGCCAGCAACACTCCCGTGACTTTGCCTTGCCGAGTCAAGATCCGAGTCACCTCGGCTTCCGTCACGATGTCGACATTCAGGTCACGGCAGGCGGCCGCGAGGGCGTCGGCCAGGCCTCCCATGCCCCCGCGAACGTACCCCCAGACGCCCCGGTCTCCTCCCGCCGTCCCCATGACGTGGTGCAGCAGGACATAGGCGGTTCCGGGGGAGGAAATCGACGAGAAGGCGCCGATGATCGCGTCGGTGGCCAAGGTGGCTCGCAAGACTTCGGACTCAAACCATCGCTCCAGGATCGGTCGAGCTGCCCCGGTGATCAATTCGATCGCTTCCGGAATGCGGGATCCCAGCTTGCCGAATGCCTGGTACAGCTCGTAGTACCGCCGAGCGTCTCGGACTCGCTTGGTCAACACCGGCCGCCGCCACTCACTCGGAAGAGGGAGCGGATCGGGAGCCGACTCCGCCAAGGTCGGTTCCAGCACCTCGGCGATCTCCTCCAGCAGGCTTTGGTAACGGGGGTAGTTTTCCGCGTCCCGCTGACTGAATTTGGCGATTTCCCGCGTGGTCGCCCACATGTCGGGTCCCATCAGTAGGGATCGGCCATCCAGCAAGGGAGTGAAGGAGGAGGGGTTGCGAGGCAAGATCTCCAGACCGTAATGCTTCAGTCTCAGGTGCCGAGTGATCTCGGGGAGAAAGAGGCTGATGACATAGGCGGCCGTGGAGACTCGATAGCCGGGCCACAGCGATTCCGTGGTGGCACAGCCTCCCAAGACATGGCGACGCTCCAGGACGCACACCGATTTGCCGGCTCGAGCCAAATAGGCGGCACAGACCAGCCCGTTGTGCCCGCCTCCAATGACAATGCAATCGTAGGTTCCACGCCCCTCGGTCATACTTCGGTTGTCCTTCTGCTGCGCCGACCGGTCTGTCGGGGAGTCCATAAGCGAATTACCAAACCGGCTAGAATAAGTGTTCCCCCCAGAATGGTCCACCAGGCAGGAGATTCGTAGGTCGGGTGGTGTCGCCAAGCGAGAAAGACCCAGACGGGGACCAGCAACGGTTCCAAGAGGGCAATGCCCGCTGCTTCATGGCCCGGCACCACCTTCAAACCACGAGCGAACAGGACATAGGGGGTCGCCATCTGCAGCATGCCGAAGGCCGCGAGATACCACCACTGATGCCCTTCCGGCCACCGACCGCTCGACCAGCCCCACGGCAGCAGCACGATCGCGGTTCCGACCATGCTGAGCGCGATCAGCCAGAACGGATCGTGATCCCGCAATTGCCGGATCATCACCACTACGCAGGCATAGGTGGCTCCCGCCAACAGCCCGAAAATCACGCCGCTGGGAGAAGACCCGCGGAGTTCGAAATTCAGAATAAGGCCGACACCGGCCATGGCGAGCATCAGCAGAATCTTGTCCCGTTGATGGACGTTTTCACGCAGTAGAAACACGCTGACCAGAAAGACCCAGGCCGGCGCCGTATTCTGCAGCCAGATCGCCAGCGTCGCCTCGCATTCGACCATCGCCGTGAGGTAAGTGAAGTTCATGGCGGCAAAGGCGACCATCAGGGGAATGAGCCCCCAAGTCCATCTCGGCCGCCGGACTTGTGGCACCAGCAGCAAGCTGGCGAACAGGGCTCGCCAGAAAGCCAAGACCGGGCCCGACCAATCGGCGAACAGCGGCGCCTTGGCAAAGAAACCGCTGGTGCTCCACAAAAGCGCCGCCAGAATGATCTGCAGACGACCCAGCCAAATCTCGCGAACTCCAGGATCGGGGTGTTCCGTCACGGCAGCGGTTCCAGCAGAATTCCAAGCCCAATGGGAGGCGAAGGAAATCGGGGGCGAGCGAAGGGGAGGTGAGAAAGTCCGTTTGAGAGTGAGCGATTAGTAGCGAGCAGTCGGAATCGAGTAGTCGGCAGCGAGCGTTTGGGAGTGCGTCGTCGGAAGCGAGGAAAAAAGTAACGGGAGAGACTCGGCCTAAAATACTGGCGGGCCCTGAAACATTACTTGAGCCATTCGCTGGGGCCCATCATCCGCGGCCGATCAGACTTCAAACGGGGGGAGCGGCAAGCAGAAAATGGGAATGGCCAGGGAAAGGAACCCTATCACCGCTCGACTATAACCGATCGGAACCGAATCGTCGCGAGTGGGTGGGTGGTCGGTTCCCATGAGCAGAAAGACCAGCAGGAACATCGGAATCCAGACGTAAGCTTGCGCGACCACGATGTAGATCACCACGGTCAGCATGAAACCTCGAGCCAGCCAGTGCGCCCACCGTACGAACAGGCAGTACAGCACATGCCCTCCATCCAGCTGACTGACGGGAACCATGTTCAGCCCGGTGATCAGGAAGCCGACCCAACCGGCAATGAAATACGGGTTCCCCTGTAGCTGGCCGATCCAGAATCCCTCGCGAATCACTTCCGAGTCCATGCCGTTGGCGCGGAGCATCATCTGCACGCCGAGCGGGGCCTGCAGTCGCAAGCCACCCAGGCCATTCGCCTCTTGCAGTTCCAGTTGGGTTACTCCGTACCACATCACCGGAATCGCGATCACCAGTCCCGCCAAGGGGCCCGCCAGGCCGATGTCGAAGATCTGTTTCCGATCGGCCTCGCTGCCATCGATGCCGATCACGGCCCCCAGCGTGCCGATGGGCGTGATCGGCAGCGGCAGGAAAAAGGGGAGTGACGCCGGAACTCCGTACCGGACCGTGGCCAGGAAATGCCCCATCTCATGGGCAAACAGAATTCCCAGCACGGCCAGCATGTACCGGAGGCCGTCCGCGTAGTGCGTCACCACCAGTTGCCGAATCGGCGTCAGTAGTCGCTGTTGTCCATCTCCAGCCAGGGACGAGAAGATGTAGTGGTTCGGCTCCACGACCATCCCGACCCAGAAGGTTGACAGGCAAGTCAGAACGAAGAGGATGAGAGGCAACACGACGCGGCGGCGGCGTGACGGTCGGCGAAAAGGAGCCTCAGGTCTCCTTGCCGCCGTCGGCTCGGGACGGAAAGGAGGTGATGGCGCGACCGAAGGAGGGGAATGCGTCGGCTCCAACCCCGACTGCTCCGGCGAAGACTCACGATCACTCAAAGAGATCCACCCTTCACTAAATTCATCCGTTCAGATCCCAAGGAGGGTGCCACCCCGTGGCATTTTCGTACAGACACCCTATCCTTCAGCCTTTCCACATTACCGACTTCCCTCCGATCCGGCAAACGGGAGGACCCAGGATTTGCAGTTTTGCCGACCATCGCTGATTCGGGTTTTTTCGGGCGTTTTCCCGGGGGTTTTTCGGGCGTTTGCCGTGATGACAAGTCATGTTCTCGAAATCTTCTCCATCCTCGCGGCCAATTCACTCGGCCATTTACGCTCCATGAGGTTCCTGCCATGCTGATTCCCCGCTTCTGGTATCTCGAGGAGGGGGAGGCCGAGTCGCCTCGGGGGGAGGGAATTCCCTTTGCCGTCTGGCGATGGTCGGTCTCCAGTCTCGACGAGGCGCGGGACCGAGCCCGCGAGGCGGCGCGGCAGTTGATCGAGCGAATCCAGACGGGAGAGCCACTCCCACAACATTTAAT
>JBJHCD010000522.1:0-4946 GCA_050485845.1 Pirellulaceae bacterium
TCCCTACGCATGGCGTGGTGATCTGGGGCAAGGGCTTTGAAGTCGACGATGTTGGACGGTTGCAGTGGCTGACCAATGCAGATGTCCAATACTGGGGAGACATCGACACCCATGGATTCGCCATACTGGACCGCCTGCGCGTGTGGCTGCCGCGGACACGCTCGGTGTTGATGGATCGTGAGACGCTGATGACCCATCGTGAGCGGTGGGTGGTCGAAGAACGCCCAGCCGCGTCGACCCTCGCCCGACTGACGCCCGATGAACTTGAGGATCCCGATATCGAAATGTGGCTGGGGCGATATCGGATTTTGGCTTACGCCTGCGTTGCCGTTGCCTTGCTGACCATTGCGAACATTACGCAATACCTTAGTCGCAGCAGTCCGACGGCGCCATCCGAGGACACCCCGGTGCCCCACGATCCACCCCAATCTCCTCCGTAGCCCGCGGCGCTAGCCAGGGCGCCCTGGGTACACGCCCCACCCCTCACCGCACCGCGATCACGCCTAACCCCGCACGCCCCCGGCGCTAGCCAGGGTGCCCCGGGTACCACCGTTCCCCGAATCATTCTCCGGGCCGGGCAACGCCGAATAAAAGGCGGGTAGCCAGAACGCACCTCGATTGAGCGTTCGAACTACTGCGACTTCGGGGCCCACGCGATCCGAAGACAACCATCGCTTTTTGGCAATACGCCTCCAGAAATCCCTCCGCGCGAGGACTATCCAGTGGGCAATCCTCATTGGATGGTGATTTGGGGGCATGTTCGCATCGAAGGGACCGCCGCGGTCGAAGCGATTCGTGTGCGTGACGAGCTTCGGATTCCCTACCCCAAGCTGTTTCCGATGCACGCACTAACTATCGCCATGAATCGACTGGTGGAAGAACTTGGTGAAGAACATGTGGTACATACCAGCAATTTGATTCCCGTGGGAGTTGTCCTTTCCCCAACCGACAAAGCAACAAGTCATCGGACTAGCGTCACCTTGGTGCATGAAGGCCTCCACCGGACTCTGTCCCCAAAACCAGATGGCAGCTTCGAAGTTCCCTACGATCCTCGGCTCGTGCACGACGGCGCTTACCTGCTCGTAGAATCCCCAGGACAATGGAACTTCAAACCGATTGCCCCATCGGATACCGAGAGCGCCACGGACCAGCCCTGAGGGCCGAGAAAAACCGAAGGCTGTCTTTGGATGCCCAGTCGGTAGAGATCGCTCCACACGTGGCCGCCGTCGGACCCGTGAGACTGCTGAAAAAGCGACGTCCCGGGGACCCGTCCCTGTTTGGGCGAATCGACTTGTCAGTACAGTCCGCCCTCTCGCCACGCCCCCCCGCTCACGGGTTGAGGCCCCTGTGAGCGGGAGATGTTTGCAAAGTCCGAAGATATCGATCAGATTCTCGCGTTCTCATAAGCCCGAACGCGCGAGCGAGGGAGCCCGAGGGTACACGCGCCCCATTGAGAAACCTCTGTGGCCTCCGTCTGGCCCCGTGACGGCGGAGCCACGACTGGCCGGCTACATCACCCCTCAACAAACGATTTCTGGCGGCCGAGCAGGACCGCTCCTTTCCGAGGGAACATTCCGAGGCCGCAAGGTTCATCCGATTGCCTTGGGGGGCGTTCGGGCACGGAATCGCGTTCATCGGACGTTCACGTTGGAGCCAAAGACACCCTGCGATCAATACGCACACGATTCTTGCCTTATTCGACAACGACTAACGCGCCCGATGCCACATCCGATTCATGCTGTCCAATCGCGGCGACGACCAACCCGCATCCTGGAGCAGTGGAACCCAATCGGGTGACAGATTCATGTCGATCAGAATCTTGATGCTCATGCGACCGGCAGCGAAACTTCCCGTTCTTCAACTCGCCAGGCAGCGTACGCCAACGCCTGATCGATGTCCTCAGCTTCCAGGTACGCGTAAGCGTTCAGGATCTCGTCGCGCGACCGGCCGGCTGCCAACAAACCAATGACCATGCCAACCGTGACTCGCATGCCGCGGATGCACGGCTTGCCCCCCATCACGGCCGGATCGAGTGTGATGCGATTCAGATCTTTCATGCGGTGAAACCTTTTTCGAGCGATAACCGTCCCTCGCTCTTCCCTTGCCTATGTACTCGGAGTCTGGCCCAACGGGCACGATGAACAATTCGAGGGTCCTGCCGCCCTCATGATTGACTCTCCTGCTCGCTCTCCCATTCAGGCGTTCATGCCCAGTAGGAATTTTACGAAAACGGGCCGCGAGACCGCAGCCTCCTCTCGGAACTGGATGGCCTTCCATTGTAGAGAACTCGCGGCGGGGAAAAATAGAGCTGGAGGAGAGAGAGAAAGAGTTTGATTTGGGGCCGAAACAGTGGGGTTGGGCCCGCGCTGGGGGGAGAAAGGTGACGCAGAGGCGCAGAGTTGCAGAGGCGCAGAGAAACACGTCGGCCATGGCTCGTTCCCCCCTCCGCGACTCTGCGCCTCTGCGTCTCTGCGGCCTCTTTTTACGGGACCTTCGCTGGGCGTCCCGATACAAACCGGTGAGCGAGGTGGTGATTGGCCGGTTGCCAGGTTCGGCAATTCGCATTTGCCAATTACGAGCCGCCTATGCCGACAATGTGGCAGATTGCCCCACACATCTGGTTCGAGTATGCTGTACGTTAAATTGCCACATACATCCAATAGCGGGAAGAATCATGGCAGCGACGAAAGCCGACGCCCGGATCAATGTGCGTCTTCCAAATGAACTCAAGAAGACGATCGAAGAGGCGGCGGCCACTCTGGGCCAATCGGTCAGTGAGTTCGCGGTCTCGACGGTCGTACGAGAAGCCCGTCAGGTTCTGCAGGACGCCCGAGTAACTCGCCTTTCCAACCGGGACCGAGAGCGATTCCTTGCCGCTCTGGATACGGCGGATGCTCGTCCCAACGAGGCCCTCAAGGCGGCTGCCAAGCGGTACCGGAAACGTCATGGCTGACGCCCATCCGTCACCATGGGCCATCGAGCCGTTCGACCGGCAACGTCACAATCGGGCCGGCTTTGAATGCGGCGTCTCCCTCCTCAACGACTGGCTGGAGACAAAAGCCGGGCAATTCGAGAAGAAGGACCTGGCCCGCGTCTATGTACTGGTCACGGCCGGGGAGGCAACGGTCAAAGGTTATTACGCCCTTTCCAGTCACACCGTCTCTTTTCAAGCTTTGCCGGAGGACCAGAAAAAGGGATTGCCTCAGATCGACCTTCCAGTGGTCCTGATCGGCAGACTGGCCGTTGACCGTTCCGTGCAGGGACAGCAGCTTGGCGAGTATCTGCTGATCGACGCGCTTCGTCGGGCAAAGTACCTGGCGAAGAAGTTGGGCATCCGGGCGGTCGAAGTCCACGCCCTCCATGACGCCGCCCGGCGGTTCTACGAGAAATACGGCTTTCTCTCCCTCCAGGACGATCCGCAGCACTTGTTCCTACCGATGCATGTCATTCGGAAACTCAAGCTGCCGCCGCTGTAGCCGGGGCAATCGCAATCGCCCGCCCCGGCGGTTTCCAAGTTCCAGGAATTTCTCGGCTACAGACCTGCGGGGGTTGAGGGTGTTGCGCGGGGCGGTGAGTGGTGGGACGGTGGTACGCAGGGGACCCTGGCTAGCGCCTTTTGAAGTTGCCCATTATAGGGAGATTTCAGAAAGCGACTCGGTAATTCCGGGAGATTCCATAGGCCAGCAATCGTTTCAGCCATTTCCGGCTATTGCTGAGTTCGCTTTGAAATCACACCCCCTCTCCCCATGGGTTCATCCCCCTGGGGCTTGATGACTTATTGGCTACCTCCCTCCCCCTTAAGACTCCTTCCGCGCGAGGAGATGGCCTGGAATGATCAGCTCTCCGCGCTGATCCTTTTGGGAGTGGGATCCGAAGACACCCTGCCGATTTACTTTTCGCTGGGAGCAAGCCCTTTGCGTTGCCGCCGCCAGCCCTCCGCGTCTCTGCGTCTCCGCGCCTCTGCGTTAAATATCCTTTGCCCCTGAAAGCACGTTCCCTGACAATCCGGGACCTCATTCCTGAAGGGAGACGCCGCACCCCCCTTCGCCAACCGCTCCCTCGGGCACGAACACAAAAAAAGCTCAGGCCCCAGATGGTTAGGGCCTGAGCTTTTCGGGAAGGAGAAAGCTCGTATTCGATTCAATCTCAATCGGGCAGCAAATGATATTTAGAGCGATGGTATTCCGGTTTCCAGCGTTCGGGACTCGCCGCGAACTAGTAGCTCCAGTTCAGGCCGAGGTTGACTCCCTGCACCCAGAAGTCGGTCTGTCGGAAGTCCATCGCCGGGCGACTTCCGACCGGACCACCCCCGGCCGCCGACAGATCGACCACCCGGTCAATCTGCTCACCCGCCATCACCACATCCGACCAGTAGATGAACGAGTAGCCGACACTCAGCTCGAGATGATTCGTCACCAGATAACCAAGTGTCAAGGAGGCCTCGGGAATGAAAACCGTCTCATCCCGCTTGAAGGTGCCACTGTTGGACTGCTGAGCGAACAAGCCATTCGGGTCCGTGACCACCGCCGGATTCGGATCGGGAACCGTCACCGTGGTCTGCCCGGAAACCGTGACCATCTGCCGCATGTTCCCGAGGCTGATCTTGGAAAGCCCGCGAAGTCGCCAGCGACCATGCCGCAGCTCACCCAACAGGCCCAACTCGCCGCCGTGGAAGTTGTTCCGAGCGTCAAAGTGATCCATCAATTCGATCGTGGATCCGTCCGGCAACAGACTCCCCACCGCCCCGTCGGGTACCACCGAATTGCCCATGATCTGTAGGCCGTCCCGGATGTGGGTGTAGTGATAACCACCAATCAAGTCCAGACGATAACCGGGCCCACGGAGCAGCATCGTCCGCAGGAACGCTTCCGCGGTCAGCACGTCCTGAGCAGTCCGAACCCCCAAATTCCCAATCAGCTGATTCGGCGAAGCGACCAGAATCGCGT
>JBJHCD010000523.1:0-3952 GCA_050485845.1 Pirellulaceae bacterium
TTTTGATGTCGCTGGCGAACAGGCATTTCGCGGAGTCGATCAAGCTTTTCTCCCCAGGCGTGCATCGCGTAGAGCACCGGCTGAAGCTCGCGCCCCAGCGCCGTCAGAGAGTATTCCACCTTGGGTGGGATTTGTTGGTAGACTTCTCGGTCGATGATACCGCTTTCCTCTAACTCGCGAAGCTGGCGAGTCAGGGTTCTGGGAGAAACGCCACCCAGCAGCCGCGTCAACTCGCCAAAGCGTTTCTTCCCTTCGAGCAAGTGGTGAATCACCAGCACCTTCCAGCGACCGCCAATCGCGCCGATGGTGGTTTCCACAGGACAACCCACGGATTTCTTGTCGTTCTTACGCGAGTGTAGCTTTGCCATTCTGACACTATCACTGAAGATACTAACAGACAAATAAGCCCATACTTGCTTTATCGCTCCAGATTGCTTAAATGTCAACTGTCGTCAGGAGGTCGAGCAATTCTGTGGTTGCACGCCATTCGATCTCACTGGTCTTTTTTGATTTGCCACAGCTTCCAGAACCAGGAGACTCAACAATGAACACGAACTTTAAATACCGCCGACTGGATAAGAACGAGTCCGCCGTACTGCTGGTCGATCATCAATCTGGGCTGTGCAATATCGTGGGGGACTTTTCCCCGGACGAGTTCAAGAACAACGTGCTGGCACTGGCTGACGCGGCGAAGTATTTCAAACTTCCAACGATTTTGACAACCAGTTTTGAAAACGGCCCCAACGGTCCACTGGTGCCGGAACTGAAAGAGCTGTTCCCCGAAGCGCCCTACATCGCGCGTCCGGGGCAAATCAATGCCTGGGACAATGAAGAGTTCGTTAAGGCAGTGCAGGCGACGGGTAAAAAGCAGCTGATCATTGCCGGTGTGGTGACTGAAGTCTGCGTGGCCTTTCCTGCGCTGTCGGCTCTGGAAGCTGGCTACGAAGTCTTCATCGTGACCGACGCCTCAGGAACGTTCAATCAGACTACGCGCGAAGCCGCCTGGTCGCGAATGGAAGCCGCCGGTGCCCAGCTGATGAGCTGGTTCGGTGTCGCTTGTGAGCTGCACCGTGACTGGCGAAACGATGTCGAAGGGCTTGGGGCCTTGTTCTCAAATCATTTGCCCGCTTACCGAAACCTGATCACCAGCTACAGCGCCAAACGATAGTTCGCAGCACTCGAAAGCAACCAACTTTGAAGACCATTCGTCGAATCATCCGAGACATTCCCCAGCACTGGGTGGGGGATGGTTTTCCAGTCCGCAGCCTGTTTTCTTATCAGGATGGAAACAGCTTCGATCCGTTTCTGCTGTTGGATTACGCAGGCCCACACACATTCGCACCATCGGAATCGAAGCGGGGCGTCGGCGAGCATCCGCATCGTGGCTTTGAAACTGTGACGATCGTTTATCAGGGTGAACTTGAGCACCGCGATTCTTCGGGAAGTCGCGGAACGATCGGACCTGGCGACGTACAATGGATGACGGCAGCCTCTGGAGTGGTCCATGAGGAGTTTCACAGTGAGCGTTTTTCCCGCGATGGCGGGACACTGGAGATGGTTCAGCTATGGGTCAATCTGCCTGCGAAAGAGAAACTGTCACCCCCGCGATACCAGGGATTGCTCGCTGGCGACATTCCCTGCGTTTCGTTGGCCAATGACGGCGGCACTGTGCGAGTCATCGCAGGTGCGTGGCAAGGGGTAAAGGGAGCGGCGAGAACCTGCACAGCGATCAACGCCTGGGATTTGCAACTTGCAGAGGCTGGGGACGTAAACGTCGAAGTTCCTGACGGCCATACCACCCTGGTCATTGTTCAGTCCGGGACAGTGAGGATCAATGAGCAACAACTCTCAGGCGTTGAACTGGCTGTGTTCGATCGCTCGGGATCACAAGTTCGCCTGGAAGCGGTGACCTCAGCGCGAATGCTGGTACTGACCGGCGAACCGATCGGTGAGCCGGTTGTGGGCCAGGGACCGTTCGTGATGAACACACGTGAAGAGATTCGCGAGGCAATTCAAGACTACCAGGCAGGTCTAATGGGACACCTTTCCTGAACGGGCTCACTCGGCTTGAACTTTAGAACCACAGTTACGCAGGAGACGAACTCATGTTTACAAGAATGCCCGCCGCTCTTGTTTCATTGTTTGCAATGCGTCTTTTGCTCGGAAGTCCGATCCAGTCTGCCGTTCATGCCCAGACAACGAAGGACGTTTTGACGCCGGCCGAGGCCCGCACCATCGCCAAGGAGGCCACCATCTTTGGTTTCCCGCTCGTGGACAACTACCGAGTGCTTCACTCCTATTTCGTGGACCGGGACGGCAAGGAGTTCAAAGCCCCGTGGAACCAGATCCACAACGAGGCCCGTGTGTAAACCCCGGATGACAAGGCCATCCAGACACCCAACTCCGACACGCCGTACTCGCAACTCGGCACCGACCTGAGGGCCGAGCCGCTGGTCATCAGTGTGCCCGCGGTCCCGAAGGAGCGGTACTATTCGCTCCAGTTCATCGACCTGTATACGCACAACTACGCCTACGTTGGCAGCCGAACGACCGGGAGCGAGGCCGGTCACTTCCTGCTCGCCGGCCCGAACTGGAATGGGGAAAAGCCGGACGGGATCAAGCAGGTCATCCGCTCTGAGACCGAGATCGGTTGGGTTCTGTTCCGCACGCAGCTGTTCGACCCGGCCGACATCGATGGGGTGAACAAGGTGCAGGCCGGGTACAAGGTCCAGCCGCTCTCCGCCTTCCTCGGCAATCCGGCCCCGGCCGCCGCAGCGCAGACGGACTTCGTCAAACCGCTCACCCCGGAGAAACAGCGGACTTCGGTTGAGTTCTTTGACGTGCTGCACTTCGTCCTGCGGTTCTGCCCAACCCACCCGACCGAGAAGGAGCTGATGGCCCGGTTCGCCAAACTGGGCCTCGGGAGCGGCGGGGCGTTCGATTCGGCCAGACTGACACCGGCACTCAAGCAGGCGTTTGAGGAGGGGATGGCCGACGCCTGGAAGGAGTTTGCCGAGTTCAAGAAGACCCAGGTCGATACGGGCAAGCGGACGGCCGCCGACGGGTTCGGGACGCGAGAGTATCTGAAGAACGACTACCTCGGCCGCATGTCCTCCGCCGTGCTCGGCATCTACGGGAACTCGAAGGAGGAGGCCCTCTACCCCATCTATTTCACCGACTCGGAGGGCGGGAAACTCGACGCCTCCCGCAACCGCTACACGCTCCGATTCCCGCCGGGCGGGCTGCCCCCGATCAACGCGTTCTGGTCGCTCACCATGTACGAGTTGCCGTCGAGCCTGCTCGTCGACAACTCGCTCGACCGCTACCTGATCAGCTCACCGATGCTCCCGAACCTCAAGCGGGATGCGGACGGTGGGTTGACGCTGTATCTCCAGCACGAATCCCCGGGCGACGGCAAGGATGCGAACTGGTTGCCGGCTCCGGACGGCGAGTTCTTCGCGGTTCTGCGGCTCTACTGGCCGAAGGAGGACGCCTTGACCGGCACGTGGAAGGCCCCGCCGCTGGTGCGGGTGCGTGGAGACGCCGCGAAGGAAGGCGCGGCCGAGGCCGTCCCGGTGACGGTCGAGAACTTTGCCCGCGCCGAGAGCGATGTCTCGTTCGAGGCCACCGTGAAGGGGTTCGACGCGTTCGGGAAGTTCCACCACAACCGCGCGCCGACGAAGCTCGACGAGCAGGCGGTCATCCGCATGAATCGCGACACGCTCTACTCCGCGGCCGTGTTCGACCTCGACGCGGGGCCGGTGACAATCACGCTCCCGGACGCCGGTGGGCGGTTCCAGTCGATGCAGGTGATAAACCAGGACCATTACACCCCGCTCGTCACGTACGGCGGCAGCCATACGCTGACGCGCGAGGCGATCGGCACGCGGTACGTGATGACCATCGTCCGCACCCTCGCCGACGCGTCGGACCCGGCCGACCTCGCGTCGGC
>JBJHCD010000523.1:3962-4944 GCA_050485845.1 Pirellulaceae bacterium
GGTTCAGGACGCGATCCGCATCGAGCAGCCGGGCGGGCCGGGCACGTTCGAGGTCCCGCGGTGGGACCCGGCCAGCCGTAACAAAGTCCGCGACGCGCTGAACGTGCTGGCCGACACGCTGCCGGACAAGAACCGCATGTTCGGCACAAAGGCCGAGGTCGACCCGGTCCGCTACCTGCTCGGAGTCTCGTCCGCGTGGGGCGGGAACCCGGACAAGGAAGCGATCTATCTCAACGTTGTTCCGAAGCACAACGACGGCAAGATGGTGCACCGGATGACGGTGAAGGAGGTCCCGGTTGATGGGTTCTGGTCCGTTAGCGTCTACAACGCCCGGGGCTACTTCGAACCCAACTCTGTGAACGCGTACGTTGTCAACAGCGTGACCGGGAAGAAGGGTGCCGACGGCTCGGTCACGATCCAGTTCGGCGGCGACCCGGCGACGGCTGGCGACGGCGTCAACGTCCTGCCGATCACGCCGGGCTGGAACTACATGGTTCGCCTGTACCGCCCGCAGAAAGAAATTTTGAACGGAACATGGAGATTCCCTGAAGCTCAGCTCATGCGTTGAAAGGGGTAATAAACAGAATGCACCAAATGACCGCTTCGGGAGTGCGCCGGCCGCATTCGCATTTGCCGGGACTCGATATAGCACAAGGCATGATTCATCTTGCCGTCGTTTCTACCGGGGTCATTTCTCGAACCAATATTGTCTACGTCGATTATCAGTCAGCGGCAATGTCAACACCTACGCGGTTGATTGTGATTCATAAACTCTTGTGAAATCAGGCGTTGCATCGCGAATCAATCCGGCGACGTCGCTTCTGATTTCTGAAATCGGCGGGCGAAAAAGTTCTATTGCCGTCTTGTCGCCCCGACTTGACTGGACAAGAAGCCCTTCGGCGAGAACGTCGAAGGGCTTTCTCATTGTGGCGTCTAGGTTTACGTCACTCAAAGTACGGTTCAAACAGACCACGTCGAGGAT
>JBJHCD010000524.1:0-4935 GCA_050485845.1 Pirellulaceae bacterium
CCCTGACCGCAAATGAGGCCATGGCTCGCTACGGTGATCCCCCGATCCCGCTACTCGGACGAGGCATTTACGATAGCGTTGAAGATATGCTCGACACCCGGTTCGGCGCCGGGAACTACGAACTGGTTGAGATCACGCTCACCTGGTCCGAGCGACTGGCCCGTTTTATGGCCGCGATTGCGCCCGTTCTCCTCGGAATCGGCATGCTGCTCCTGTTCAGCTCCTCCCTCGCCGCCCAAGACGGAGCCGATAAGACCTACTTCCGCGCCGATGGTGGCGTGGCGATCGGGTCCGATTCTCTGCCGGGGAATTTCACCTCCGAGGCACGGTTGCTTTGGAAAACTCCACTTCCTCCCGGAAATTCCACTCCCTGCATCGTCGGGGACCGTGTCTTTGTGACAACGTTCACCGAGTCGTCGCGAGAACTGGCCACCGTCGCCCTGGACCGGAAAAGTGGCGAAGTGCTGTGGCGTCAAGTCGCCCCGGCTGAACGCCTGGAACCGTTTCATCCGACCGGAAGTCCCGCTTCCTCCACCCCGGCTAGCGATGGCCGGCGGCTCTACGTCTTCTTCGGCAGCCTGGGACTTCTCTGCTACAGCTTGGATGGCGAGCTGATCTGGACACGTCCCATGGGACCGTTTCAAGACGAGTTCGGCGCATCCAGCTCGCCCATTCTGGTCGACGGGCTCGTGATTCTGAACGAAGACCACGATGTGGACAGTTTTCTAATCGCCTTGGATGCCGCCACGGGTGACGTGGTTTGGAAAACGGAACGGGAAGGATTCACTCGCAGCTACGCGACACCGATCGTGTGGCGAGGTGAAGGGCAAACCCAGATCCTCGTATCGGGCGCGTTGCAACTGGTGGCCTATGAAGCCCAGACCGGCAGAAAGGTCTGGTGGGTCGATGGCCTCTCCCGCATCGTCGACAGCACTCCCTCCATCACCTCCGGACTTGTCTATTTGGCAACCTGGACGCCCGGCGGCGATGAAGGGGAGCGGATTGCCATGGAGTCGTTCGAGGTGGCGCTGGACCGCTACGACCAGGATGGGGATGGGAAGATTTCGCGCGACGAGCTGCCCGAAGGGCCGGTGCTGGAACGGTTCTTCCGCATTGACTTGAATCAAGATGGGAAATTGGACGCCGAGGAATGGGAGAAACATGCTCGCGTCTTCGAACTGGCTCAAAATGCCGCCATGGCGATCCGCCCGGCAGGTGAAGGGAATGTCACCGAAACGGCGGTCGAGTGGGTTTATCGGCGCGGTCTTCCCACCGTCCCCAGTTCCGTGGTCTACGATGGCGTGATGTACATGGTGAAGGACAGCGGAATCGTGACCAGCCTGGATGCCGAGACCGGCGAAATGCTCAAGCAGGGGCGGGCCATCGGGACCGGCAACTACTATGCCTCGGCGGTGGCGGGTGACGGCAAAGTCTGGCTGGCGAGCGAAGGTGGAGTGGTGACCGTGCTGGAAGCCGGTCCGGAATGGCAGATCCTGTCGTCACATGATTTCGGCGAACGGATCATGGCCACTCCCGTGATCCGCGATGGAGTGATTTACATTCGCACCGACGAAGGACTCTACAGCTTTACTCGGTCCTAACGAACCTATGTCCGATCCCCTGGTGACGCTGGTCGAGCTGGAAGGAATCCAGCAGACGCCGATACTTGTCGAGCGGTTCCCTCGTGCCGGGGAGACGTATAACCTGCACGCAGCCCTCCGGCTGGCCGGCCGGGATGACTTGGCCTGCCAAGTGCGCAGCACGCTCGACGTCGCTCGGGCACAAGCCGCCCTGGTCCAAACGCCGATTCTCGCGGTGCTGGGGGAACTGAATGCCGGTAAGTCCAGCGTCGTGGCCAGTTTCCTCAGCCCGGCGGGACGCGAGCGGATTCCGCGCGGCATCGCCAACGCACAAGGAACTCATCGCTTCGTCTACTGGGTCCCCCAGGCTTGGCAAGAGAGGGCCGAGCTTGGCGATGCCTTTCGGCGATTCCTCCAAGTGGTCCATGGAGAAACGATTCACGAGTTGTCGCGGGACCCGGCCGAGGCGGCCGAGCAGTATCGGAGCGGCCGGGACAACAGGGCCCTGATCCAGATTCCGTTGGTCGCCTACGACCCGGCTCTGAACGACATCGCGGCAGCATTCCTCGATTGTCCCGACGTTCAGACTCTGGACCGCGACCAGGATTCGGCGACGGCCACTAACCTGCGACTCGAATTCGTGGCCGATGCCGCCCGACTCTGCTCGGCCTTCATCCTGGTTTGGGAACGGGCCAAAGTTCGCGATCGGCTGCTGACGGAATATCTGCAGAAACTTCGGCATCGCATGGCGCAAGTGCCGCTTTATCTGCTGGTGAACAAGATTCGTCCCGAACAAGATCAGCCGGCCGCCACGCTTCAGGATGAAGACCTGGTCCGAATTCGCGAACGATTTGACGTGACGGGAGTTTTCGTGGCCTTCGATTTTGACATCGAACGCCGCGGAGACGAGCCGGGGTGGCGCGACCTGACTCCACGTCAACTGGTCGAAGAGAACTCGACCGAGGAGGATCACTACCCCAGTCGATTTCCCCAGTTTTTTCAGGTCACTTCCGATACACAGGAAGCGAGTCGGGTGGCTCCCAGTCACTTCCTCCGCCAACTTCCCAAACAGCTGGACCTGGCCCAACTACAGCGGCAAGCGGTCCACGACCATCTGGCCGAGGCGATTCAGGTTACCCGCGCGGGTCTGGAAAGTCTGCAAAATTGGAGTGAGCAGTCGAACCAGCGGATGCGAGCGGCCCACGCCGGATTGCTACAGTTCTGTGTCGAACGGTTCACCAATCCGGCGGACGGCGAGCCGTATCAGATACCAGAGTCCGAATTCACGAGTGCGTTGAGCGAGAGTTTTCTCCGCACGGCTCCCTGGTATCTTCGTCCCGGTCTCTGGATGCATGGTCGCTTCCATAGTGTCGCCCTGTCGGTACGGGAAGGTTCGTCACGAATGAGAAAGATTCTTCGCGGGCTGCAGAATCCGCTTGCCCAATGGCGGGGCGGGGATCGAAAAGTCGAGGAGGATCTGGCTCGAGCCGGATTGGCCGGCACTCGGATCGAGGATGCCGCCACGCTGGCAGCCAGCATGCATGCTCAGCGGTGGGTTCCCTCCGAGATGGAGGAGGAGCAGTTGCGAGTCGGTTGGGATCGGACCCTGCGGGAGTTTTCCCGCTTTCGGCTATCGATCGACCCCGAGCAACTCGACGAGATGACTCGGGACTTCTGGGACAGCCTCAGCCGAGGCCAGCGTCTCAAGGCATTTTTTCTCCTGGGCGTACTGACTTTGATGGGGTCGATCGCGGCGGTCGGAGGGCTGCTGGTGGCGGCCGTGGATGGAGGGGCGACACTGTTTGCCTCCTATTCCCTGGCCGCGGCGGTGGCTTCCGCCATTCCGGGGTTGCCGGCATTCGGAGTCGCCGTCGTGGGAACGGGGGGAGCCTTCGCGGGCTTCATGTTGGGAGCGGTCACTCAGAATACGCTCCCCGCCCTGTCCGCCTTCTTCTCGATGGCCTGTGACGCGTTCGGCATTCCCGAGCGACTGGAAGAGGATGATTCGCCCCTCATGGTGACATTCGGCCGCAAGACGAAACGGCAATTCCCCTTGCCGAAGATTGATGTTCCCCATTTCTCGCCGACAAGCCCCCTGCCAGCACTCGGAGTCTGGAAGTGGGACGATGCGGCACTCGGACAATTCAGGAAGGTGATCGATGGCGGCATCTGATGGTCGCTCCGACTTGAGTCCACCACCTTCCGAGGCCCTGGCTTCCGCGGCTCTGGCTTCCGTGCGGAGGTTTGCCGATCAATTGGAACAGTCCGGACGTCACTTGCTGGGTGACAGTTCCTTGGCTAACGAGCTGTCGCGGATTGCCGACAATCTCCGGTATCAAGCCCAACGCCTGGTCACTCGGGGCGAGAGTTCCATTCCCACCATTGCCATTTTGGGAAAGACGGCCGAGGGGAAGGGCTGGCTGGCTCGATGTTTCCTCTCGGACCATCCAGACAATCACCTCACTCGGCAAGCCATTCCCTCCGGCCAGAACGACACGGAACGTTCAAGTCGCTTGGTCTGGTTCGGTCCTGAATCGCCACTCGGTCTGGAGGAAGGAGAGCATTACTTGCCGGTTCCGGCCTCCCAGATGTTGGATTTGGGGCATCCGTATATTGTGGGGGACACTCCTGGATATTCCGACGACAACAGTCGCACTCGGCAGCTATCCCAAGTTGCGGTCAGTTCGGCGGCGGTGAAGATCATCGTGCTCAGCGAAGAAATTCTTCGAGATGGCTCCTTGTCAAAATTCATGCGGAGGATGCCGGGAGCCGTGGTACTGCCGGTGGTGAGATTTCGCCCTTCCCAGCCGGGACGGGAAGACCCCGAACCGTCACGGCGCGAGGATATCGAGCGATATGTGGAACAATGGCGGAGTGACGCCCCGGACACGAACATTCTCGATCCCTGCTGTCTTCCCGACGCGGCGATCTTTTCCCCGGATGTTGGACCGGCGATTCAGCTGGCTCAGCGGCGACTCCGCGAGCGATTGCTACCCTATGTGCAGGGAACGGAGCTTCGGCGGGAAGCCGTGGAACAACAAGTGGAAGCCCAGGGGCAGGTCGCGCGGCGAGAAGCGGCGCGGCGGGATGGCTGCGGTGATCGGCGGCTGTCATGTCGCGGACATGCTAGCACGCTGTTCGCGTCCGCAACGGCTCATGTCGCGGCTCCGTCCCGCGTCGGGACAGGAAGGTTAACGCCCGTCCGCCTGAGGCACCGCCTGCATCGGGCCCCTTGTAGGCGGGTAGGGCCGGTGGGCCCAGATCTGGCCGTCAACGAATCGCGAACGTCGCTGGAAACGGTGATTCGGACAGGGTTCGTTCCCGGTTCGAACCGGAAGTTAACGCCGCCGCCCGG
>JBJHCD010000525.1:0-4925 GCA_050485845.1 Pirellulaceae bacterium
GAGCAGTACGGCGAGGGGAGCTTTGAAGCCGACATGGGAGCGGAGGCCATCCGAAAGCTCCTCATGAAGCTGGACCTGGTGAAGCTCTCCCAGGATCTCCGGAAGGAACTGGTGGAGACCAATTCCAAGCAGCGAAAAAAGGATCTCACCAGCCGGCTGAAAATCGTGGAGTCGATTCGCGACAGTGACAACAAGCCGGAGTGGATGGTGCTGGACGTCATTCCGGTCATTCCTCCCGACCTCCGCCCGCTGGTCCTGCTCGACTCGGGCAACTTCGCCACCAGTGACCTGAACGATCTCTATCGCCGAATCATCAACCGCAACAATCGTCTGCGGAAGCTGGTTGACCTGAATGCTCCGGAGGTGATTATCCGCAATGAGAAGCGGATGCTCCAGCAGTCGGTCGACGCGCTGTTCGACAACAATCGCTGCAAGCGACCCGTTCTGGGGAGCAGCAACCGACCCCTGAAGTCCCTCACCGACATGATCAAGGGAAAGCAGGGCCGCTTCCGCGAGAATCTGTTGGGGAAACGAGTCGACTATTCCGCTCGAAGCGTGATCGTCGTCGGGCCGACTCTCCGCCTCCATCAATGCGGGCTCCCCAAGAAGATCGCCCTGGAATTGTTCCAGCCGTTCATCATCCGCAAGCTGAAGGAACTGGGGCACGCCGACACGATCAAGAGCGCCAAGAAGATGCTCGAGCGGAAGGACGAGGAGGTCTGGGACATTCTGGAACAGGTGATCCGCAACCATCCGGTATTGCTGAATCGAGCCCCCACGTTGCACCGAATGGGTATCCAGGCCTTCGAGCCGACGCTGGTGGAAGGAAACGCGATTCACCTTCATCCGCTGGTTTGCCGAGGGTTCAACGCCGACTTCGACGGTGACCAGATGGCGGTCCACCTCCCGCTCTCCATCGAAGCCCAGGTGGAATCGCACACGCTGATGTTGTCGACCAATAACATTTTCGCCCCCTCCAACGGCCGGCCGATCATGAGTCCTTCGCAGGACATGGTCATGGGTTGTAACTACATCACCCTGATGCTGCCGGGGCGGAAGGGGGAAGGGACCATTTTCGCCTCGCTGGAAGAGGCGGACCTGGCCTACGCCTTGGGGGTGATCGACATGCACGCCCTCATCAAGGTTCGCTTGCCGGCGGATCGCCGAGTGCGGGATGACGAGACCGAGCAGCCCTTGGGTGCCGTGATCGAGACAACCTACGGACGCATCCTGTTCAACATGATGCTGCCGGCCGGAATGGACTTTTACAACATGCCGCTCAAGAGCGGCGACCTGGCCAGTGTGATCTCGGACTGCTACCAGCGACTCGGCCGCCGAGAGACGATCAACCTGCTCGACGACATGATGCAGCTCGGCTTCCGCGAGAGTACCCGTAGCGGACTCTCCTTCGCGACGGATGACCTCGTCACCCCCGCCTCGAAGGCCAAGATCATCGCGGATGCCGAAAAGACCGTGATGAAGTACAAGAAGCTTTATGAACGGGGTGTGATCACCGAGATGGAGCGATACAACCAGGTGCTTGACACTTGGACGCACGCTCGCGAGCAGATCACCACGGAAATGATGCAGGCGATGGAGCGGGACGATCGCGGAGGCACCGGATACGTTAATCCCGTGTACCTCATGGCCAACTCGGGTGCTCGTGGTGGTGTCGAGCAGATTCGGCAGTTGGCCGGCATGCGTGGCTTGATGGCCAAGCCGACCGGTGAAATCATCGAAACGCCGATTAAGGCCAACTTCCGCGAAGGCCTCTCGGTGCTCGAGTACTTCAGCTCGACTCACGGTGCCCGCAAGGGTCTGGCCGACACGGCCCTCAAGACCGCCGACTCGGGTTACTTGACCCGCAAGTTGGCCGACGTCGCGCAGAACGTGGTGATCACCACGCAAGATTGCGGGACGACTCGAGGCATCACCAAGGGGGTCATTTACCGAGGTGAGAAGGTGGAAGTCCGCCTGGCCGATGCCGTCAACGGGCGGATCAGTCGCCAGAATATCGTCAACCCGGTCACCGACGAGGTGATTGTGCGGGAAAACGAAATGATCACTCCCGAGATCGCTCGGCGAGTCGAAGACTTGGGCCTGGAAAAAATTCAGGTTCGCAGCCCGATGACTTGCGACGCGTCGCTGGGTGTCTGCCGACTCTGTTACGGCATGGACCACTCCACCGGTTCGATGGTCGAGGAGGGGATGGCGGTCGGCATCATTGCCGCTCAGAGTATCGGTGAACCGGGCACTCAGTTGACGATGCGTACCTTCCACATCGGTGGAAGCGTGCAGACCGTGCTGGAAGAGCACGAAACGTTGGCCAAGAAGGGAGGCTTCGTCAAGTTTACTCGGATCCGGTTTGTGCGGAATGACGAAGGCAACAACGTCGTTCTGACTCGAAACGGCGAGATCTCGCTGCTCGACCCGAAAGGCCGGGAACTCGAGAAGTACGAAGTCCCCATGGGCTCGGTCCTGATGGTCGAGGAGAACCAGGAAGTCGCGCCTCGTTCGGTCCTCTGCCAGTGGGATCCGCACAGCATTCCGATTCTCGCCGAAGTGGCGGGGAAGGTGCGATACGAGGATATCGTGGAAGGGCAGACGATGCGCGAGGAGAAGGACCCCAGTGGTCATATCCGCCGCATGATCGCCGAACACAAGGGGGAACTGCATCCTCAAATCGTTCTCGAGGGAGAAGATGGCACGCCGCTCGACGTGTACTATCTCCCGGAACGAGCCCATATTGAAGTGAACGAAGGAGCGACGGTCAGTGCCGGAGCGGTGCTGGCCAAGACGCCTCGCGAAGCCTCCGGCGTCTCGGACATCACCGGTGGTCTCCCCCGCGTGACGGAAATCTTCGAAGCTCGCAAGCCGAAGGATCCGGCCGTGCTGGCCGAGATCGATGGGACGGTCGAGATTCAGCAGGAGAAGCGACGCGGCAAACGGACGATCGTCGTCAAGAACGAGAGCGGTGTCGAGCGAGAGCACTTGGTTCCGCACGGCAAGCGATTCCTGGTTCACACCGGAGACATCGTCAAGGCGGGACAGGCGTTGGTCGATGGACCGCTGGTTCCCCACGATATTCTCCGCGTCTCGGGCGAAGAGGCGGTCCAGCAGTATCTGGTTCATGAGATCCAGCAGGTCTACCGCAGCCAGCGAGTCGACATTGACGACAAGCACATCGAGATCATCGTGGCTCGCATGCTGCGGAAGGTTCGGATCGAGAGTCCCGGTGACACCAGCCTGTTGCCGGGTCTGGAAATGGACCGCTTCGAGTTCCAGGAGGTGAATCGGGAGCTGAGCCGGTGCGTGAAGATCAGCGATCCCGGCGACACGGACTTCGAGGAGGATGCCATTGTTCCGAAGGATGCCTTCGAACAGCGGAACGCTCAGATTGAAGGAATGGGAGGAAACCCGGCGAAGGCAACTCGTCCCAAATCCGCCACCGCGACAACTCAGCTGTTGGGTATCACCAAGGCCTCGGTGCAAAGTTCCAGCTTCATTTCCGCCGCCAGCTTCCAGGAGACGACCAAGGTGCTCACGGAAGCCGCGTTGGCGGGCAAGGTCGATCGCCTGGTCGGCTTGAAGGAAAACGTCATCCTGGGCCACCTGATTCCGGCCGGTACGGGATTCCACACGTTCCAGGAATCGGAAGTCCGCTACCGAGCCGAAGCACTTCAGGCCATGGCCGCTCAACCCGACCGAACGCTCGAAGCCAGCTTCCCGCTCCTGCAAAGCGGAGATGGCAATGGCTCGGAAAGCTCCGAGGGGGGAGAGGAACCGGCCGAGTCGAGTGCCGAAAGTGGTACCAGCTCGCTGGACCGACTGCTGGGGGGTGACGCCGAAAGTTCCAGCTAGGTCGGCCAAAGGGGTCCTTGGGCCTTCCACCGGGTATCCGGGACGGCTTGGCCAATTAGTGGTTGACAATCGGGCGGAAATCGATACGCTGACGGATTCCCCAGGGAAGCCCGGCGGTAGCCCCAAGAGCATTACGCCGTGATGGCTTCATCGCGGTGATACGATCGCGTTATCAGAGACGCGTGGATAGAGGAATACAGAAAAAACCGAAGTACGGAAGTACTGAATAAACACCCTGCAAGAGTATCAGGAAGTCGATGCCTACGATCAATCAGTTGGTGCGGAAGGGACGCGGACAGAAGCGCAAGTTCAGCAAGTCCCCCGTACTGAATAAGTGCCCGCAGAAGCAGGGTGTCTGCTTGCTGGTCCGGACGATGACCCCCAAGAAGCCGAACTCGGCCCTCCGCAAGATCACTCGTGTACGGCTTTCCAATGGGAAGGAAGTCACGGTGTACATTCCAGGCGAGGGGCACAACCTCCAGGAGCACTCGATCGTGCTGGTCCGGGGAGGTCGTGTCCGTGACTTGCCGGGTGTGCGTTATCAGGTGGTCCGCGGTGCTCGGGACACTCTCGGGGTCAACGGCCGCAAGCAGTCGCGCAGCCGCTACGGTGCCAAGAAGTCCTAGGCTGCCGGAAAGACCGGCTGGTCGAGGCGAGGCGTGTCACCGCTTGGTCAGCCGATGTGACTTCCGCGATTCGGTTCTCCCGATTCCGATCCAAAACACATTTTTCACCTCATTGAACGAAATTCGATAGCTGCCGCGAGTGTTCCAGGAAACGCTCCGCGGCCCATAGAGGACACAGACGGCATTCCATGGGACGCATTACCTCCAGTCGTACACAGCTTCGCCCCGACCCCCGCTTCAACTCGATTCTGGCCAGCAAGTTCATCAATTGCTTGATGCACGACGGCAAGAAGAGTGTGGCTCAGCAGGTTTTCTATGACGCCCTGGAGGAGATCGGTCGGCGAATGCCCGACAAGCCCCCGATTGACGTGTTCCACCAGGCCTTGGAAAACGTCAAGCCGTACATTGAGGTCCGGTCCAAGCGAGTGGGTGGTGCCG
>JBJHCD010000526.1:0-4922 GCA_050485845.1 Pirellulaceae bacterium
CCGTCTTTTCCCAGCCGTCGCAGCAATCGCACTAATCGACCAGCCTTCTTGTTGACAGTCGCCTAATCCCAATTATCCGGACCTAGAAAGTCGGGGTACGTGTCGCTCCACGTCTTGGCTCGATTTTCTGAATTAACCGCGATTCGGCACTCGACACTCGGGTGTTTTCGGAAGTCACATTGCAACTGAATGAGCCCCCACCCTTCCTGGCAAAATCGGAAGGTGTGGCCATTGCACTGCTGCGGGTTCAGTTCGATTCGCCGCTCATGAGTGTGGCCTTTGGCCTCTGGATAGTAGATCGTGTACTGGCGGAAAATATCCCCGACACCCGGTTTGCACTTCAAATCATCCAGTAGGGCCTTGGCATCCGCAAACTCTCTTGTGGCGCAACTGAAGTCTGAATACGCCTGCCGCACGACCACCGGCCCCTGGGCGAAGAGCGCGTCGACTAATTCGTCGAGTTGAGCCAATGAGATCTGTTGTGCGGTTTGCATAGATTCGCGGGGCCGAACGCCAAAGGCTCAGTTGCCGGCCGCCCCCGGAAGCGGGCTTCCAACGGACAACCACCATCATACGCGGGTGTTGCCGGTCAACTGCAGCCGGTGGTTAGCCAGCATTAGTCGTACCACGCAGCAATCGCCTCGTGGCCAGCCGGTACTTCGTAAGGCTCGACCTGCTGTTGGTCGAAGCCGATGATCACGTCGTCAGGGTCCAAACGTTCCGGAAACCACTGTCTTACGTCGTCGGGAGACGCACGGGTGATGAACCAGATCGTGTCGGTCGAGGGCCAGCCATCGGGGTCTTCCAAATCCTTGACTTCGATGAGCACGTCGTGGACATCATCTCGATCACGCAGCTCTTTGAGGAGATCGTAAAAGTCACGGGGCTCAGGTGGATCGGGCAGATTATAGCCGATCGATCCATAGTCCTCATTGCCTTCGAAGAACAATTCGAGGCTCACGAGTGGCCGCGGTCGGTCGAAGTCGTTGATGTCGCCAATGCGCTGGAGTAGAGCGGCGCGGGGGTTCACGGAAGTGCGTTCCGGTTGAGCTTGCTGGTCGCAACTGATCAGTGACACCAGCGCGATTGCAAGCAAGTGACGGTTCATGCGGGGTAACGACAAAGGTCACCCGGCGGCGGCCAAGTGGCTTTCCACTCTGATTCCGCCCGATCCGCCGCTCGGGTGCATGCCCTTGTTCGTCGACAACGTCTCATCTCAGAATGTAACATACAGACCTAGCTTCGCCCGGACCACCAGCTCCAGGAACTCGACGAAGGACTCGATCTCCGGTTCAGCATGCCCATGCAGCAGGTCGCGCGACTCGGCGGCCATTTCGGGGCTTTGGAAATAGGATCCCATTCGTCCAGGATCAAATAAGTTGGTGGTCGGACCAAACGGCGCTCCCAACAAGCACACACGAAGACGCTTGAACAGAGTGTCCTCGACATCCAGCCAGTGCTCTTGAAGCCCGTGGTCCTCGCCGGCATCGTAGTACTTCGTGAGTGCCAGATCTCCCAGCTCGTGAGGGTCGCCCCGTTCCAAGACCGAGCGCCAATTGTCCGGGAGCGCGGCCGCCTCCCACGGAAGCGTCAAGTTCGGCTGGTTCGCATCGATAAATGCAGCAAGTTCGTCGTCGCCCCCGGTCTCAAGTGCCCGGTACAAGATCGGCGCAAGCTCGGTCTTGAAAGCATCGTGATTCAGTGGGTATGCCTTGTGAGACATGGACATGGCAAACGCTCTCGGTTCATCGCCGAACAACTAGGCTAAGCTGCCGGGGCCGCTGCAAGGACGTTGAAGCTCGGAAAACCAGGATGGCGGCCCCGGTCAGCTTCAGCCCTTTGTTCGGCGGCTACGTCCAGTCGATCGTCGTGAGCGCGACTCGCTCCTTCGGATCAAAGAAAAGCACCAACACGCCGTTGGTGTCACCGATATAGTTCCACATCTCGATTTCGCCCACGTAGTGGAAGTCCCGCCCATCCTCCGTTCGAGGAAGCACGCGCTCGGAGTCGTAAACTTCGCCAAGATCCTCGAATTGGTCAGGATATCGTGACATCGGAAAATCTCCGCTGCTTGACCAATTGCCATGGAAACTCACACCACCGAGGTCGCGAACCAACGAGACACGCATCCATTCCTTGTCTTTCTTTATCCCCGTCCATTTTTTAGGTGATTGGCAGAGCCAACCATGCTCCTTGAAGAACTCCGCGTGCCGCTTGAACTCTTGTCGAGTTCGCGGATAGTGTGAATCAAGTTCCTCTGCCTCTTTCTTGCGCGTTTCGGTGTGGGGCGGCGTCTCGGCATAGTAGGCTTTGTGAAAGAAGCGAAAATCGCAGGCCAGTTCGCACTTATCCTCCAGCATTCGGTATCCTATCCAATTCGGCCGACACAGGTAGTTGTGATATGGGGTCGATTCTTCTCCGGGGTAACCGTATCCTCCGCATGGTTCGATCGGCATCACAAAGTGGATCTGTCCGTCCCACCTGCGCGACAGATGCTTCAACGAGAGCGTGGCTACGGGCAACAGGTACTCCGCGTGCTTCTTCACACGGCTTGCGAAGACATCGGACGCGTCCGGAAATGGTCGCAGGTATGAAGTCTCGCGATAGATCGTCTTTCCGTTCATGGTCTTCTTCCGTCGGACAACCAAGCTCAGCGGACTGGCCCGCCGAGGAATAGCCCCAGGATACCAGAAACCGCCACGGCGGGCCGGGTCCGCTGCAGCGACTGGTTAGCCGTCTCGTAGAATCCCAAGTCGTTGCACTACTTCCTCCCCCATACTGGCGTGAAGCAGCCGCAAAAAGGTTTCCTCGTCTTCTCGCTCTTCGAAGATCCCACAGACAAAATCGTCGGTGATCCGCCAATCTCGCATCAGCAACGGTGCATCGCGCGTGATTTCAAGGCACAATTGCGAATAGTAGCTCAACTGGAACTCGATGAGCGATTCCCAATCTTCATCGCTTTGACCCTTCATCGACTCGGAGAGCTTTTCGTAGTGGGGCTCGAGTGCCTCAGCCATGCGATCGTCAGCGTCAACAACCCATTCGGGCGGCGCCCATTTCGCATCCTTTTCCTGTCCGACAACGTTGTAGGCAAAACAGGGCTCGCCGAGGACGGTATAGTCCGCGTAGAAGAGCCAGAAGCCACAAGCGTAAACAACACCGTCCGGTGGGGGTATCTTCGCGAGCGTCTCTTTCACGGTCGCGCCAATCGCATCGAACGATGTTGAAAAGTCAGGCTTCATGTCCTTCTTCTTCGGCTAGCGATTAAGCTCGGCAGCGCCTGGTTCGGCGTGCCTTTGCTCTGGGGGCTGGCGGACCAGAACTTACTCCTTGACGCTGCGAGGGCCGAACAGCCCGAGCGTGTACGCCAGTTCCTCGCCGACCTCGGACTCGCGGGGCCGGAACCCGAGCGCGAACACGTTGATGTCGTGGTGCAGGTAGAAGCAGTCCCCAACCCCGAGCAGGATCACGTCGAACGTGGCCCCCGGCCCCGGCCAGCGGAACTCAGCGAAGAACCCGCAGCCGGCCGACCGCAGGCGGAACTCCGTCCCTTCGCCAGCGTACACGCCGACGCGGGCCAGGAGCGCCCTATGCACTTCCGGGTAGGTCATCATCACGCCTCGCAAGCCCTCCTGCGGCCGAACGATCAAGCTCAGCAGCCGGAGCCGCTAGAGCGACAACGAATCCCAAAAAGCCTACATGCCCCCGCCGTCTGCTGCAGCACCTGGTTCGGCGTCTGGGTGCTTCGCCAGCCACGATTGCTTCGCGGCCCACAGCGCCTCCTCCGACTGCTGCCGCGACTCGGCGAGTAACGCCTCGAATGTCCCGTCGCCGTGCCGCCGGTTGATCTCAGCAGCCAGGACCGCGTTGTACCCGTCATCGAAGGATCTGCTGGAGGCGGTGACGAAGCACACCCCGAAGCCCTCGTTGACGCCAACGCCGAACCGCTCAGCGAGTTGGGTCACGATCCAGTGCCCCCAGTGCCCGGCATGACCGCCCCAGCGGTACACCAGCTGACCCGCCGCGATGTCGGCCTTCGCGGCCTCAATGCCCGCCGTATATGCCGCCTCATCGCGATCCACCGGCGTTGCACCTCCGTCGCCGAACGATCACAATCACCGGGTTGCGGCCAGTGACCCTGCCATCAGAAAACGCTCGGCCCGCAACTCCGGAGCATTGTGTTGTTAGGGCTGTGTTGGCGACCGATGCCGCCAATAGCTCGGACGCCTCTTCGCGTGTGCGACGGCGATCACAACAATCTTCTGGTCGTCGTCGCGGAAAACAATTTGAAAGGGAAACTTGGACAAGTTACACGCCCGGTGGCGCCTGTCAATCTGGAAAAATCGGTTGGGCGTCTCGCGTATCTTGTGAATCGCGTCGTCGACCGCCAGCACAAATCGCCGAGCGGCCCTGATGCTTCGGACTTGGTACCAACGGACGGCTTGTTCCAACTCCTCGCTTGCTTCGGGGTGAATCTCAATCGGAATCATCCAACCCTACGCTCTTTCGCAATCGGTCACGCACTGTTGGCCAAGACTCGGTCTTGACAACTCCGGAATCTATTTCGGCCGATCGACGGTCGATTTCGGCCAGCCACTCGGCGGAGAGCGTCGGCGGTTGATCGTCTGGTACCGTCGAAGCCAAGTCGTCGATTAGCCGAAGCCGATCCGGCAATGGTAACTCGGATGCAGCGGACCAAACGGATTCGTAGTCTGGCATTCTTGTTCTCCGAATGAGTTCATTCTAGCCGCTCCAACAGCTTTTCGACCGCGGAAGTGCGGTAGAATTCCACCCCACTGCGGTGGTATAGTATGGAATTGTCGACTTGGATTTGTCAAGCTGAGAAACGAGTTGCGACGGAGCGATGCCCGGATCCCATTGCGACATCGCATAAGGCTCGGGTGCTCTGCCACGGTCTTCGC
>JBJHCD010000527.1:0-4915 GCA_050485845.1 Pirellulaceae bacterium
CCGAAGTTCCTGGCCGGCATTCTGCTGCTCCCACCGACCCTGATCACTTTGCACCTGCTGGGGCTGTTCTACCGGCAATCTTGGAAACCACTGGTCGCCTGGCTGGCCACCTTCGGCCTGCTTTCCTTAATCTGTGCGTGGATACTCCTGCAAGTAGACTCGGTCCAGATGAATGGCCCCCTGGCTCCTGGCGAGTACTATTCGTGGTCTGGTTGGTATGGGATCCTGATGATCGGCCTCTACCAAACCGGGCTCCTCTTGGTCCTGCTCGGGATTGGACGGAACCTCTGGGGCGTGGGCCGATGGGCCCTTGGACTTCGGTCATCCCGACGACTTCCCCATGGAACAGCTTGAGATTCACTCAAGTCATTCAATTTGCTTGGAAAGTGATTCATGGATTCCAGTGACCCCCACTCCCGTTCGACCGAAGCAAGAGAGTCGGATGATTCGGATCCCGCTTCGTCGAGTGACGAGCGGACGGGTTGGCTGATGCAATACGAGCCCTGGCTGCGACTTTTGGCTCGACTGGAAATTGACACTCGGTTTCAGAGCAAGTTCTCCGGTTCCGACGTCGTGCAGCAGACGCTCCTGGAGGCTTGGCGGGGATGGCCCTCTTTGCGAGGAACAACGGAAGCGGAACGGTTGGCCTGGTTGCGACAAATTCTGGCTCACCAGATGGCCCGGATGGCGCGATATTATGGTGGAACGAGGAAACGGGCCGTTCATCGGGAAGTTCCCTTGCTTCAATCGCTCGACGCCTCGTCTCGGCGATTGGAATCCATGCTGGCGGCGAAGGGAGATTCTCCCAGTCAGCGGTTGCGGCAGGAGGAACGACAGGCGATGTTGGCTCGCGTGCTGGAACGACTACCGGATGATTACCGTGAAGTCCTGATTTTGCGTAATCTCGAAGATCTGTCCCATCAGGAGATCGGTCGGCGGATGGGGAGGTCCGAGGGGGCCGTCCGCATGCTCTGGGTGCGAGCACTCGGACGACTCCGGCAAGAGTATATTGAGCTGACGGGAAGTTCCAGCGCGGATGGCTGATCGCATCACCCCCGCAGCGAATATCTTGGCAACTCAGGAACCCAACGCATGAATCCCTTCTCTCCCTGTCGACTTGTCCCCGCATTGGCGATTGCCTTGGGCTTTCTCGTCATGCTCTTCGCCCAACCCTTGCCAGCCCAGGAACTGAAGGAGGTGAATCCTCCAGCCCGACCTGAAGATTCCCAGGTGACCGCGCTAATTGGGGGACGTCTGATTGACGGCCAGGATGGGAAACCACTGGACGATGGCGTTGTTTTAATCCAGGGTAATCGGATCCTCGCCGCGGGACCGAAAAGCGAAGTCGAAATTCCGTCTGGTGTCGTGGTGAGGGATGTTACCGGCCGAAGTATTATCCCGGGACTGATTGACGCACACCTGCACACCATCAACGATCTCGAGACGTTAACCCTATTCTTGTCCCATGGGGTGACGACGTTCCGAGATCCGGGCCATCCGTTCCGATTCTATCAGGCCATGATGCAGACCGAGCGGATGATGCCTCGTGCCTTCCTCACGGGGGCCCATCTGGACTCCTATCCTCCGATCTGGCCCCAGCAGGCCGTGATCATCAAGGACGAGTCGCATGCTCGGCAAACCGTCGCCGAACATGTGGCTCGAGGCGCAACGGCCATCAAGATCTACTTTCGACTTCCGCTGAAGCATTATTCGGCCGTCTGCGAAGTCGCCGCGGAACATCGAATCCCCGTGACGGCTCACCTGGAACTGGTGGATGCGGATGAGGCGATTCGGGCCGGGCTGAAGGGAATTGAGCATGTCACGTCGTTCGGCACCGCCTTGGCCTCCCCCGAACTGGCTCGCGATTTCAGGGAGACGGTTGCGGCGCAGCCCAGTGCGCGAGGGGAATTTCGCTATCGCCTCTGGGCACAGGTGGATTTGGAGTCCGAAAAAACGAGACGTCTTATTCAGCTGATTATTGACCACGATGTCTACGTTTGTCCCACGCTGGCGGTGTTTGAGCGGCGTCCGGGAGATCGAGGATCCAATCCCACGGAGGCGGAAGGCTTTGCCAAGATGCTGCAGTTTGTTGGGATGTGCCATGAAGCCGGTGTCAAACTCGTTGTCGGGTCCCATACCAGCGGACCCCATGCCGAACGGGGATGGGCCTACCAGCGTGAACTCGAGTTGCTGGTCGAGGCGGGATTGTCACCCCGAGAGGCGCTGCGAGCGGGGACCCTTTTCAATGCCGAGTTTTTTGGCGCGGAGACTCGACTGGGGACGGTCGAGCCAGGAAAATTGGCCGATTTGGTGGTTGTACGAGGCGATCCGACGGAGGAGATCCGAGCGATGTATGACATCGAGCATGTGATGTTGAACGGCAACTGGGTGGGAGAACCCCCTGCGGAATCGCGCTAAGCTTCGGTTCGCCCCGCCGACAGGGGATGTCCCGGACCACGTTGCGTGTTCCTTTCACCAGCTTCCCCTTCTATAATGAATCGTACCCACCGGCTCACTCCTTTTCCCCTTTCCTCAAGGGGAAGGTACCCCTCCTTCACCTCCCTCCCTCATGGATTGTCGATGTTCCGACTCCATCTTCCCCCTCAGGCATTCCGATCGTCTCTTGGAGTCGTGCTGCTGATCGTCGGTTACGGCAGCCATCTTCGGGCGGAACCGGAACCACGCCCCCCTCTGGATTACGCTCGCGACATCCTGCCGATCCTCTCGGACAACTGCTATCACTGCCACGGCCCCGACGCTCAGTCGCGGCAGGCCGACCTGCGACTCGATACCGAAGCGGGAGCCTTGGGAGCGGATGGGGGAGCGGTGGCGATCGTGCCCGGGAAGAGCGATGAGAGTGAGTTGATTCGGCGGATCTTCAGCGAGGAGGAGTGGGAAGTCATGCCCCCCCCTGACTCCAATCGCTCGTTGACGAAGGAACAGAAGGAGCGCCTAAGGAAATGGGTGGAAGAGGGAGCGACGTGGGGCGAGCACTGGTCCCTCCGCCCGCTACGGCGTCCCGACCTCCCGCCACTTGGCCGGCGGCACGATCCTCGATCGAACAGTCCCATCGACCGGTTCATCGAGGAAGCTCGTGTGGCCCAAGGATTCGTGATTCCGGAGGAGAACGGGGGCGAGAAGGGGGGCAAAGAGGCCGCCGCGAGAGGTGACGAGGAGAGAGCGGATGGTGACGAGGTCGAAAGTCATCGTGGCTGGTCGAGTCCCGAGGCGATTCGCGAGCGGCTTATACGCCGCGTGACGCTGGACCTAACCGGTCTTCCTCCCACGCTGGATGAGGTGCAGGACTTCGTCGATGATGACTCTCCCGACGCATACCAGCGGTTGGTGGATCGCCTACTGGCTTCTCCGCGATATGGAGAGCGGATGGCCAGCGAGTGGCTCGATCTAGCTCGGTTTGCCGACACGCATGGCTACCAGATGGATCGAGATCGGCCGGTCTGGCCCTATCGAGATTGGGTGATCAAGGCCTTCAATGAAAATCTGCCGTATGACGAATTCGTGACATGGCAGCTTGCCGGCGATTTGCTTCCCAACGCCACCAAGGAGCAGCAACTGGCCACGGCATTTCAGCGATTGCACATGCAGAATGAAGAAGGAGGGATCGTGGAGGAGGAGTTCCGAGTGGCGCATGTGGTGGATCGCGTCAACACTTTCGGAACTGCTTTTCTGGGGATGACTTTCGAGTGTGCTCGCTGCCACGATCACAAATACGACCCGATTACGCAGGAAGATTACTATTCCCTTTTCTCGTTCTTCCAGAACATTGACGAATCGGGGCAGACATCCTATTTCACCGCTTCGATGCCGGTCCCCACGATGCTGCTGTCGACCGACCAGCAGGACCGTAAGCTGCTCGAACTAGAGGAAGGGATGAAAGCGTTGGAGCGTCGGATCGAGGATCAGCGTGGTTCGGCGCGGCGGGAGTATCTGCAATGGCGGGACGAAGTGATTTCCACGAGCCACGTGACTCTGGCTCGGCCCGTGGCCGCCTTTCCACTCGATGAGATCTCCGACGGTTCCACGCCCAACTCGATCCGTGAGGATCAGCCAGGTCGAGCCCACGACGGACCGGAATTGGTGAAGGAGAGTGGACGGGTTGGGCCGGCGGAAGGGAGAGACGCTGTCCGCCTGAGTGGGGAGAACGGATTTACATTTCCCGGCGTGGGACACTTTTCGCGAGCGGATTCATTTTCGCTGAGTCTTTCGTTGCAGACGCCCGATCATGCTTCTCGCTACGTGGTCCTCCATCACAGCCGTGCTCCCATTGACGCAGGGAGCCGGGGGTACGAATTGTTGTTGGAAGAGGGCAAGGTGGCCGTGGGGCTGCACCACATGTGGCCCGGTAATTCGCTCAAAGTCCGAACAGTTTCCAAATTGGAACCTGGCGAATGGAATCATGTTGCCGTCAGTTACGACGGTTCCAGTCGAGCGTCGGGTGTTCAGATTTACTTGAATGGGGAATCACAAGACCTGGAGATCATCCGCGACGGATTGTGGAAAGACATTACGTATGAGGGAAGTGAGCCTGACTTGGCGGTCGGTTATCGATTTCGAGATAACGGCTTTCGAGGTGGCCTGGTGGCCGACCTGGTTCTCTTCGATTCGGCTCTCACGCCACTGGAGGCGCGATTGCTTTTCGCCTCGGGTGGCTCTGGAAAAGCTTTTCAATTGGTTGACGCCTCAGCCGGTAACCCAGACTCGGATTCTGCTGGCCAGGCGTCCGACAGTCCGGCGACGGCCGATGCACGCGTGACGGCCAAATGGTGGAAGAACGAGTTCAGCGAGATGTCGGATGAGGTCCTATGGGAGCACTTTTGGCAGCGCGAATATCAGGAGGTAGCGGCTGATCGAAAGGAACTGGCCAAGCTGCGGAAGGAGCAGAGTGCCTTTATCC
>JBJHCD010000528.1:0-4910 GCA_050485845.1 Pirellulaceae bacterium
TTAGAATTCCAAGAACCTCCTCCAACTCTTGGGAGCTCACGAGGTCCTGCTTATTGAGCACCAAGACATTGCTGAACTCGACCTGATCGGTGAGCAGATGGGCGAGTGACCGATGGTCCTCGTCGCTCAGGGCCAGGTCTCGATCGGCCAATTCGTCCAGCGAGCGGAAGTCGCTCAGAAAATTAGCGGCATCGACGACGGTCACCATTGTGTCGAGTTCCGCGACGTCGGCGAGCGAGTGATCCTCCTCGTCGCGAAAAGTGAAGGTCTCCGCGACAGGCAATGGCTCGGAAATTCCCGTCGATTCCACCAGGAGGTAGTCGAAGTTGCCTTCGCGAGCCAGCCGTCCCACCTCCGCCAACAAGTCCTCGCGCAGCGTGCAGCAGATACACCCGTTGCTCATTTCGACCAGCTTCTCGTCGGTCCGGCTGAGCGTGGCTTTGCCATTGCGGACCAGGCTGCCGTCGATATTGACTTCGCTCATGTCATTGACGATCACGGCCACCTTGAGCCCCTGCCGGTTGTGAAGAATGTGGTTCAAGAGGGTCGTTTTTCCCGCTCCCAAGAAACCGGAGAGCACGGTAACCGGCAACTTACTTCGCGAGGCCGTGGAATCGATCTGCGTGGTCTGGTCTCGCAAGGAGGACTTCAGGGCATTTGGGGAGGGCATGTTCCGCTTTCGTGAATGGTAAGAATCGTGATTGAGTGAGGACTGAAGTGTGACTTTTCAGCGCCCCACCAAGGGGATGGCAGCCGCGACATTCGACTGTCGGCGGATAAGTTCCATCTGCAGCCGGTGATCGAGCGTCGCCTGGGACTCGGGAGAGAGTCTTACCAGGAGTTGGTGGATCTGTTTCAGAGCCCGTCGTTCGTGTTCCCAGCGATGGACCGTGTGCGGAGCGGGTAGGGCGAGGATTTCGAGAGGTCCTTGGTTTCGCAGTCGCTCCGTCCAGAACCGCGTCGTGAGACCATCCGGCTCATTACAAACGACCACGGCATGCACCGAGAGCATTTCCAGACAGAGAGGTTTCGAGGTTTTCGACTCATCGCGCTCCGCCTGGTCGAAAAGCAGAGGCTCAATCCGCACACATTCGTGCCCGAGGCAGGTGAGCCACTCTGCGGCGTCTCCCCCTTGGACCAGGACTACGGGGAGTGACCGAGTCGGTTCCGCTCCGAACGTGGCCGGATGAACCCCGGCCAAGACTCCCACGCCGAGGATGCATAACCAGCGAACCATGAACTTCCTCCTTTTCGCAGGTGGCCTGACGAGCCGCTGGTTGAGGAGCGACGGGACTTCCTCCTCCTGCATGCGACTCACGGAAGATTATGATACGCAGATGCAAATGGATTGCAAGTATGCTTCCGTTTTTCGTCTCTGGAGTTGAGCCGAAGTTCATGGAATGGTTTCCGCAGCGTCCTGAGTGTCCTGAGCGGTTATCGGCTTGAGTGGCGGAGACTTGCCAGGGGCCCTGGGATGGATTCCGTGGATGATTCCGGTTCTCTATACTGGGAAAGCGGAGCTGGGTCGGCGGAATCGGACAGACTAGGAAGTCTGTTCTGCGGTGCCAATGGGAGCGGACGGACTAGAAAGTCGGTTCTACGGGGTCGGCGGAATCGGACAGACTAGGAAGTCTGTTCTACGGGGACGAAAGGATGAAGGAACGGGCGTTTTGGACGTATCACTGATTGAAACGATCGGCGTGGTGATTGTCACGGCGACGGTGGCCGTGCTGATTGCTCGCCGAGTGCAGGTGCCGGCCATTGTGGCGTACCTGTTTGCCGGAGTCCTGCTGGGGCCGGTCCTCTCCATTTTGCCTGCCGGACATGATCATGCCGATGGAGTGTCGGCCGATCTGGAGGTCGTGGCCGAGATCGGTATCGTGCTCTTGCTGTTCCTGGTCGGATTGGAACTGAGCCTGGACAAGATTCGCGATGTCGGTCGAGTCGCCTTGGCCGCGGGAATCGGGCAAGTTGTTTTTACCGCCGCGGGTGGCGCGTTGATTGCCTGGCTGATGGGATTCAATCTGGTCGAGTCCATTTTCTTGGCCACGGCTTTGACATTCAGCAGCACGGTGGTCGTGGTCAAGGTGCTCGATCAAAAAGGGGAACTCGACAGCCTCTACGGCCGGATCGCCGTCGGGATTTTTCTGGTTCAAGACCTGGTGGTCATCGTCGTGTTGACGATCCTGGCTGGGTTGGGGCAAGCGGAGTCGATCACGGCGGCCGGGGTCAGTTCGGGGCTCTTTCTCGCCTTTCTCGGAATGGTGCTGCTGACCGCCTTGGCGTTGATTTCCGCGACTTACCTGCTCCCACGACCGTTTCAATGGGTTTCCCGTTCTCCTCAGGCCCTGCTGATCTGGAGCTTGGGATGGTGCTTTCTGATGGTCGTCCTGGCGGACGTGCTTTCCCTGTCGCGGGAGATCGGAGCCTTCCTGGCGGGCCTCAGTCTGGCGCAACTGCACTGTAGTCATGACCTGCGGCGGCGAGTTCATCCGCTGATGAGCTTTTTTATTGCCGTTTTCTTCGTGACGCTCGGTGCACAGATGCAGTTCGACGCGGCGGCGGCACACTGGAAATCGGCCATCGTCATGTCGCTGTTCGTGCTGATCGGCAACCCGTTCATCTTCATGGTCATCATTGCTCGATTCGGCTATAGCGAACGAACCTCGTTCTACACCAGTGTGACGGTGGCGCAGATCAGCGAGTTCTCGTTCATCCTCGCGGCGGTGGGGATGAGCGCCGGTCTGATCGACCAGTCGATCCTCTCGTTGATTGCCGTGGTGGGGCTACTGACGATCGTCGGATCGGTCTACATGATCCTCTACAGCCGGCCTCTCTACGAGTGGATGCATCGTTGGGGATTTCTGCGTATGTTCAAGGCAAATCAAGAGGACGAACCGGTTCCACCCCTCTCGACCCCCTCGGGGCATGTGATTGTGGTCGGCATGAACCCGCTCGGAAAGATCCTGGCTCGGTCGCTACACGATCGGGGAGAACGGGTGTTGGCCATCGACACGGACACGAGAAAGTTGGCCGGTCTCCCTTGCGAGACAATGGCGGGGAATGTCGATTACATGACGGTGCTGCAGGAAGCAGGTTTACCAAACGCCAAGCTGGCGATCACCGCGCTGCAGATTGAGGAAGTGAATTTGCTGTTCGCCTATCGTTGCCGCCGCGTGGGGGTCCCCGTGGCCATCCATGTCTTTGATCGCTCGGTGCTGCGGGGGGCCGATATTGTCGGGCCTCAGTTCCTCCTGGATTCCAAGCAGGCGGCCGACGACCAGATCGAAAAGTTACTCGCCGACATGGGGGTCATCGTCTCTTGATCACCGTGATGTTGATATTGGCGGCGGCGGCGGCCGGGTTCGGCTTGGCGACCTGGCGACGCTTGCCCACTCCTCCCATCCTCCTGGCGATCGGCGTGGCGCTCAGCGCCTCGGGGATTCTCGGAACCCCCTCGATGTTGCACAGCACGCTCCTCCTGGGATTGACGTTCCTGGTGTTCGTGATGGGGGCGGAACTGAATGTGTACCGCGTGGGCGAGCAGTTGGGGGGAGCGATTCGAGTCGGCTTGGCGCAATTCGCGGCTTTGGGGGGCATCGGCATTCTCGCTGCCCGAGTGCTCGGTTTCGATTGGCTCACGGCGGGTTACGTCGGGCTCGCCCTCACGTCCAGTTCGACGCTCTTGATCATCACGCTGCTACAGCAGCGTCAGCAGCTTTTCGAACCCTTCGGGCGGCTGGTTGTCGGCGCGCTTCTGGTGCAAGACGTCCTGGTCGTGCTGCTGCTTCCGGTACTGACGCATATTGAAGAGGGATGGCTGAGCGTCCTTTGGCAGGTAACTGCCACCCTGGGGTTGATTCTGTTGGTGGGGATCTGCTTGCGATGGATCAGCCCCTGGCTCCTGCTGCGTCTGGGGTTGGACGAGGAGAGTACGCTGCTGACCGTCCTGGCCCTGATGTTCAGCTTCATGGGACTGGCCTATGTGGCGGACGTCCCCGTGGTGGTGGGAGCTTTCTTGGCCGGCGTCGCCCTGTCGGGATTCCCGGTAAGCGGCGTGGTGCGTGGTCAGTTGACCTCCTTGTCCGATTTCTTTCTCGCCGTGTTTTACGTCACGTTGGGGGCATCCGTGACGTTGCCCAGCATGCGGCAACTGGCCCTGGATGGAGTGATGTTGCTGAGCGTGTTGTTGATCACGCCCCCGCTGGTGATGTACTTGGCTCGGCGAGCCGGTTTGACGATGCGGGCTTCGATCGAGGCGGCTCATTTGTTGGCACAATGCGGCGAGTTCAGTCTCGTCGTCATGCTGCTGGGCGTCTCGCTGGGTCACGTGAGCGAAAGCGTGCTGGTTGCGATGACGCTGCTGGTCGTGGTGACGATGACCATTACGCCCTTCTTATCGACCGACTCGGTCACTTGGCACCTCATGCGCTGGATTCCGGGGAGGCGTCATGATCGATTGCCTTCGCGTCCCTCGGGGCACATTCTGATATTGGGATGTGGCCGGCATACCCGCACGATTCTGGAGCGGCTGGTTGCCCAGGGGGAAACGGTGGCCGTGATTGACGATGACGCCGCCGTGGTCGCGGAATTGCGAGAACGGGGCGTTTTGGCCTTGCGGGGAGATGGAGCGGATGAGCGTTTGCTGCGCGAAGCGGGAGCCGAGCAGGCTCGTGTCATTCTCTCCACCATGCGTCGCCGCCACGACCATCAGCGACTATTGAATCTGGTCCGTGGAACCAAGGTCTTGGTCCGAGTTTTCAGTCCCGAGTCGGGAGAGTTTGTCGCCTCGCTGGGCGGAATTCCCGTGGTGGAGGCCGAGGCGGCGGCCGAGCAGTTCCTGGAAGAGCTACAGCGGAGAGGACACCTTCCCGTCCAAGTGGCGGAGAATTGAATGGAGATGACAAAGT
>JBJHCD010000529.1:0-673 GCA_050485845.1 Pirellulaceae bacterium
CCGCTGATGAACACTCCGGGACGCTAATGAGAGCCTGCCTGGACCAGACGTCGCGCTCACGGCCGTCCTTGCCAACCCTTCACTCACCGGCGACCATTATGCAATTCCTCCCGGCAACAGGGCTGGCCGATTTTTCCCATCAGTGTTGATCAGTGGTGATCAGCGTTCATTCGCGGTTCCCGATCGAGGTCAACCGCTTCCAGAAAGTCCGCCATCACCAACCCCCGATTCAGCGTCAAGCCGTTGACTGGCGACAGATTACCCGAGCTGCTATGGTCAGTCTTGGGGCTGGGCTGGGTGGCGAGAGCCGAGAGTGCCCGTGTGGCCAACTTTGAAAAGACGCTCGACCGCGTGTTGCGAGGCACGGCCGATGCCAACATCGCGTTTTCCGATCTATGTGGGCTGCTGCGCCATCTTGGATTTGATGAGCGTATCCAACTGGACGCCGGCGTGATCGGCGACATTCCCGATCCGCTGCTGCGCCATCTTGGATTTGATGAGCGTATCCAAGGTAGCCGCCACATTTTCACCTGCGGCGATGTAGCGGAAATCCTGAACCTGCAACCTAAAGGAAATCAAGCGAAGCCGTACCAAGTCAAGCAGGTCCGCGGTGTGATCGTTTCCTACCGGCTGGCTGGGAAGTCCGATAGCGAGTCCACGGATGAAGAAACCG
>JBJHCD010000529.1:683-4901 GCA_050485845.1 Pirellulaceae bacterium
GGGGAAAGCTCAGAGGATTGAGATGTCAGTGAGCATTCGATACGAAATTATCTTGTATTGGAGTAACGAGGACCAGGCCTTCGTCGCGGAAGTGCCGGAACTACCAGGTTGCGCTGCCGATGGCGCGACATACCACGACGCGCTGGTCAATGTGGAAGTCGTGATTCGAGAATGGATGGAGACAGCGCGGGAGTTGGGCCGGCCGATTCCAGAGCCTCGTGGAAGGCTGCTGTTCGCCTAATTCAACTTTCCCAACCAAGCCGGCCGTCACCCGTACAGGCGTCCTGTTTGATGTCCCCGCAAGGGGGGGTCGTGAGGAGCCGAGTGGGAATCGGCCAGGGAGAGGACATTGTGTCGTCCCTACTCTTTCTCACCCCCCCGTTCGGACTGCTGTAATTCCTTTCTGTTCACTCAATTCGTCTTCGCGCGGATTCGGCTGCCTGCTAATCTCCCCCCCGCGGATCACAATGTGACAGTGACCCTCCTTGTGCTGGGTGCCGGCTGACTTCTCGCTGGTTCCCATCGCGTCTGCCCCCATTTCGCCAGCCGGTGTCGTGTCGGGGGACTGGATTCAGGGGGGCGAGGTGATCACGCTACTGGCGTGTCATCCATGGGTTGGAAACAGGCAAGACTCAGGATCGCTTCATAGGAAATCCTTGTATGGGGCTGCACGAGATCCGCGTTCCGAAAGATGGAAAGCTGCTTCCAGGGGGCCTCCCGTGGTTCAGCTTGCTCCTCGGAACGTGGCTGTTGACGGCTGGGACCGCGCGCGCCGAGTCTTGGGTGCTGCACTTGCCCATGGTCATCGGTTCCGTGGCCCCAAGTCCCTCCGTGGAACATGGTCTCCCCACCACACTGGAGACCGAACGGCATCGCGTGGCGATGGTGGGAGCGGGAGGAACTGCCTGGTCGGATTCCCGACAGACGCGCGAATTGCACGAACCGATTGCTCCCCTCTCCTGGGAGTTTCAGTCCAATGGAGCGGCGGCCGAGAATCCTCGGCTCGAGCCCCCTTTGGGACAGGGAGCACAGGGAGCACAGGGAGCAATCGACGAGAGACAGGACTTTCGAGAACCATTGCCTCCCGGCCCAGCTTGGCCCAGCAACTCGGAAAATCACGGCCTCCCCGGCACCATCGGTCCCCAGCGTCCGCAAGCTCTGGAAGGAAGGGACTTGCCATTCTCCGACTGGGGCTATTCCCCCTGGGACCACTATAACGGTCAAGGAGGGGGGGCACTGGAAGACTTTTCCGAACTGGACCTGATGCTGCCACCGAGCGACGAGTGGACCTGGCAAGTCATGCCCATCGGACTGCTCTACCAATCCTACTTGGCAGGCGCCAAGGAGCCCCGGTTCTCTTCCTATCTGAATCGCGATACCGCCTTGGGCCAGATTTGGGACGCCTCGCTGGGAGGAAGACTCGGGATCTTGCGTTACGGGACACAGGACATTATTCGTCCCGAAGGATGGCAGATCGACCTCGAGGGAGCCAGCCAAGCTCGGCTCGATCCCATCGCGGATAGCACGCCTCTGCTGTCGGTCGACTTTCGCGTCGGGATTCCGGTCACCTGGGCACAAGGCCCCTGGCAATTCAAGACCGGCTACTATCACATCAGCGCTCACCTGGGGGACGAGTTCCTGCTATTGTTCCCCGACGCCCGGCGTCTGAATTACACTCGAGACTCCGTGATGTTGGGCTTGGGTTACTTTTGGACGGAAAGCATCCGCTTGTATGGCGAGGTCGCTTATGCCGTCAGTGCGAATGATGGCGCCGAGCCTTGGGAAATGCAGTTTGGGATCGATTGGGTTCCGGCTTATGACACGGGACCTCGAGGGGCCCCCTTCGCCGCCATCAATGGCCACCTACGCGAGGAAGTGAATTTTGGAGGAAATCTTGTCGTGCAGGCAGGCTGGGCCTGGCGACGTCAGACCCGCGGGTCACTATTCCGCACCGGCATTCAGTACTACCGTGGCAAAAGTGACCAGTACGAGTATTTCGACTACAGTGAGCGACGTATCGGCTGGGGAATGTGGGCCGATTTCTAAGCCACTCGATCGATGGCTCACGTGATGGTGGCTTGCTGACGCGTGCACTTGGCGAGTCGTTCGGGATGAGGCCGAGTCAATCGTTGCGGCGCTTTGATTCCGGGAACCCCGGAGAGATTGGGCGTCAGAATCAGCGGCGATTCGGCCAGGTCTTCCACATAGAAGCGGGCACTCGGAAAAATATCTGCCGGATAGGTGAAGTGATCCAGCATGGCAAGTGCCACGCAGTGGGCCGAACCGACGGCACTTTCCAGCATCCCTCCCACCCAACAGGGAATGCCCGCCTGTCGGCAAAGATCGTGAATTTCCACGGCGACGGTTAAGCCTCCGACTCGCCCAGGCTTGATGTTCATGTAACGGCAACTTCCCAGTTCGATCGCTTGATTGGCCCGGCGACGATTGGTAATGCTTTCATCCAGGCAGATCGGTGTCCGTAACTGCTCCTGCAGTCGAGCGTGATGGGAGAGATCGTCATGGGCGAGCGGCTGCTCGATCATGGCCAACCCCAGGGAATCCACTTCCTGGAATAACTCCACGTCCTCCAGCCGGTAACCGCTGTTACAGTCAATGTGCAGCGTCAATTCCGGAAATCGCTCCCGGACCGCGCGAACGATCGGCAGATCCCATCCGGGGCGAAATTTCAGTTTCACGCGAGGAAATCGGTCCCGCACCGCTTGCTCGACCGCCTCCAGAAGGGGTTCCACCTGATCCATCACTCCAAAGTCGGCTCCGACCGGAACCCAGTCACGATGGGCTCCGAGCAATTCGTGAAGCGGGAGCTGGACCACTTCCGCATGGAGACTCCACCAAGCCGTGTCGAGGGCCGCTTTGGCAAAGGAGTTCCCTTTGAAGTGGGCGAGCTGATTCTGTAACGCCGCCCCCGATTCGACATCCTGTCCGATCAGCGTGGGGGCGAGCCAGTCGCGAGCGACGGCAAACACTCCTCCCGCCCACTCGGGACTGTAGCAAGGGGCGGCGAAGGGGGCGGATTCACCCCAACCTTCGGCCTCGCCACTGACCATTCGGCAGAGGACGGATTCCACGGCCGCGTCCTCGCCATAGGCCGTGCGCCACGGCGCAATCAGAGGCATGGCGACATGATAAAGCTCAATCCGATCAATCTTCATAATGGGTGCTCGGAAGATAGGGTGCATTACGGGCCGATCGTTCCCTTGCCGGGCCCCGGCCCGTGAGCCACGGTGACGCAATGTCGATCGGCCGATGAGTTGCTACAATTCGAGGATAACAAGCGGCGTCAGGTCGTGGCTGAATTCTATCGTATTGGGAGTCTGCATGACGGGGAGTCTGAGTAGTCGGAGGTTTGAGGAGTACCGGGCCGAAGTCGCCAGGAAAAATCGTTCCGGCCATTCGGCCAAGTCTTCGGCAAGCGGGGCATCCGAGCCGTCTCAGGCCCCTGGCCAGCCAGCCCTTGCCCACCGCTCCGCTCCTCGTACTTTCGCTCGACTGCTGCGCGAATTCTGGCGATTGATGCGCGGACATCGGCGTCCCGTGATCGTCGGACTGGCAACGCTGACCGTGGCCACGATCCTGCGATTGATTCCGCCGGCTGGGACTAAACTGGCGATCGACTATGTCTTCACGCCGGGTACCGAGTTACCGGGCTGGTTGGCCGCCATTCCCGGGCTGGATGAAAATCGCTTTCACCTGCTGCTCGGAATCGCCGGGGGAGTGCTGCTGATCACGATCGTGGCCAGTTTGGTGGGACTATGGGGACGTTGGCGAGTGACTCAGGCCGCCAATCAATTGCAGGTGGCCCTGCGCCGCCATGTTTTTACGCATGCGATTCGGCTCCCGCTGCACCGCGTGTATGAGCTGAAGGCGGGAGGGGCCGCCAGCCTCTTGCGAGAAGATACGGGGGGAGCGGCGGACCTGGTCTTCAGCATGATGTACAACCCCTGGCGAGCGATCATTCAGTTGGTGGGAAGCCTGCTGATCCTCGTCTGGGTGGACTGGCGGATGATGCTGGGGGGCCTGCTGTTGGTTCCGATCGTCTATTTCAGTCACCGGACCTGGATCAGCCGGATTCGACCACTTTACCGGGACGTTCGAGCGAGACGACAGCAAATCGACAGTACGGCGGCCGAGGCGTTTGGGGGAATGCGCGTGGTCCGCGCATTCAATCGGCAGAAGAGCGAGGGGTCGAGGTATGTC
>JBJHCD010000530.1:0-4896 GCA_050485845.1 Pirellulaceae bacterium
CGGTACTCGTACTCGATGTTTGCTTCCGAGCCATTCCTTCGAGTAGGAGTACGAGTAGGAGTAGGAGTACGAGTACCGTTTCACTGAGTACGAGTACGATGGGGCTGATCAATACACGCCCAAAGTGCAGTCTTCAACTCAAACGGGGCTTTCCGCCACGATGTGTGATGGGAGATCCACGAGTCTCGATTTCCTCAGAACAATCGCAAAATCTCCGTTCCGAACGAGCGGCTCCAGGGCTTCCAATTTGCTTGGTGCGACCTTGGCGTGCTAGAGTGTGGGTTGCTCCCTCCATGATTGATCCCTCCCTGGTTCGCTCGCCCCTCCCTGGTTGAACTTGCCGTGCGGTTCTTGCTCCTCACTGCCATCACCTTGGTCGTTGTCATCTCCCTTACCCCGGCCGCAGCCGCGGCGGGTCGAGAGGAAGAGTCCGTTTGGATTCGCGACATTCGCCCCTTGTTCGAGCGATATTGCCTTGACTGCCACAGTGACGACTCGGCGACCGGAGGTGTGAGCCTTTCCCCTTTCCTGGACGGGAAATGGCTCGATTCACCGGACGCTGCTGCTCCGAGCGAATCGCTCCCTTCACCCGAAGTCTGGTACGACGTGCTCCACCAGGTCCACGCCTTCACGATGCCTCCAGCGGACAGTTTGCAACCGTCGTTGGACGAGCGGCGGCAACTGCGGTCCTGGCTGGAGCAGGTAGCTCGCCGGTTGGATGACGAGGCGCCGCGGACACCGGGCCGAGTTCCCCCGCGACGATTGACTCGAGCCGAGTACCAGAACTCGATTCGCGATTTGATCGGCATCGACTTCCCCGTGACGGACGATTTTCCCCGGGACGATTCCGCCCACGGCTTTGACAACGTTGCCGACGCGCTGACTCTTTCACCTCTGCTCATGGAAAAGTACCTCGCCGCGGCCGAAAAGATCCTGGATCGCGCCATCGTGACCGAGGGATCCGTGGTCGTGCTGGACCATGAGGTAGCGGGACGAGAACTTCGAGGGAGCCGAGGCGAACCGCTCCGGTTGGAGTCTGAAGTAGGATTCTCGCTGGAAGTCCCTTCCGCCGGCGACTTTGAAGTTCGGATGACGTCCGGCCGGACTGGGAACGGCGACGCTCCCGCCACGGCCGTATTGAAGATTGACGGCGTCGATCACGCGGTCTGGACGATTACCGCCGATGGCGATCATCCCGAGGACACCTCGGTCCTCCTCCCTCTCGCCCCTGGGACACGACGAATCAGCCTCCGTCACACGTGGCATACGGCACAGGTAGCACGAGGCGACGAGCTTCCCGACATTCGCCTTGCCGTCGAATCCCTCCGCGTCACAGGTCCGCTCCGCGCGGTGGCCCACCACCGGATCTTCGGCGGGGCGTCCGAAACAACATCGGCTGACCGAAACGAGGCTCGCGCCATTCTCGAGCAATTTGCCACTCGGGCCTACCGACGTCCAGCCACCGAGAATGAGGTCGAGCGACTTCTGCGACTGTTTGATTCGGGGCAAGAGGAGGGGAAGGAGTTTGCCGAGGCGGTTCGCTTGCCGCTGCTGGCTGTCCTGGTCTCACCACATTTTCTGTTTCGGATTGAGAAGGGTGAGGGGATTCCCGACGCGGATGGAGTCCTCCGCCTGAGCCACGAGGAACTTGCCACTCGTCTCAGCTATTTCCTTTGGTCCAGTCCGCCTGATGAGGAACTACGGCAGCTAGCTGCTGACAAGAAGCTGCATGACGAGGCGACTCTGGCTTCCCAGGTGGCGAGAATGTTGAAGGATCCCCGCTCGCAGGCCTTCGTTCAGAACTTCGGGGGTCAGTGGCTGGGCCTACGAAATCTGGATACGGTCAGGCCCGATCGTGAACTTTTCCCACGCTATGGAGAAGCACTTCGTCAAGCGATGGAGGCGGAGGTATTGATGCAACTGGAAGAGGTCATGCGAGGAGAGGGGAGCCTGCTGGATTTACTCGCGGCCGACTACACCTTCGTGAATGAAGACTTGGCTCGGCACTATCGACTTCCGAATGTGTCCGGTTCACACATGCGACGCATCACTCTGGATGATCCGGTTCGAGGAGGCGTGATCTCCTCGGCGGCCGTGCTGACACTCACCTCCCATCCAACTCGAACCAATCCCGTGAAGCGAGGGAAGTGGCTGCTGGAAGAAATCCTTGGTGCCCCTCCTCCTCCACCCCCTCCCGATGTCCCAGAACTTGACGAACCAGCGGGTGACGGTCGTGCCGCGGTCACTCTTCGAGAGCGGCTAGAGCGGCATCGAAGTGATCCTCAATGTTTCGGCTGCCATGTCCGCATGGACGCCCTCGGACTGGGACTGGAAAACTTCGACGCAGTGGGACGCTGGCGAGATCGCGAAGAAGGACAGCCGATCCGCGCGGAAGGAGAACTTCCCGGTGGCGAGATGTTCAGTGGCCCGGCCGACCTGAAGCAGGTGCTGCTGGCCCATCAGGACGAGTTCGCACGCTGCATCACGGAAAAAGTATTCACGTATGCCCTGGGTCGAGCACTCGAGCGTTCCGACCGGCGGGAAGTGCGACGCGTGGCGGAATCGCTTCCCAGAGAGCAATGGCAATTCTCTACCTTGGTCCGGGAAGTCGTCTTGAGCTATCCATTTCAATATCGACTGGCCACCGAGCCTTAAACGCCCCCTTTTATCGAGAGGACGATGACTTGATACCTCGACAACTCTCACGACGGACTCTCCTCCGCGGCGCGGGTGCCGCGCTGGCTCTCCCGGCACTCGAGGCCATGCTTCCCGCTCCGGCACGCGCCCAAGGGGAACTCGCCAAGCCACCCGTTCGCTTGCTGTTCTATATCGTCGGTGGCGGGGCCTATATTCCCTACTGGTCGCTCGACGACCAGGGACGCCAAGCGGAATTGAAACCGGAAAGATCCGTCGTCTATCAGGCGACTCCGCATGAGTGCGATGAACCTTTGACCCATCTGTCACCCACTTTGGAGCCGCTTGACCGGCATCGGAAACATTTGTCGATCCTGGGTGGATTGACGCTGATCGACACACACCAGTTCGAGGATGGACATTCCGCGGAAATCGCCGCTTTGCTGACCGCCGCGCCCCTTCGCCGTGATCGCGTCCACTGCGGCATTTCGGTCGATCAGGTAGCCGCCCGTCACCTGGACCGCCAAACCCCGGTCGATTCGCTCGTGCTCGGCTTGAATGGGGCTCGGCCTGGCGGAGCGAAAGGGATCGGGCGCGTCTATGCACAGCATTATTCATGGCGCGGCCCCGAGACGCCGACGGGGGAGGAACGACATCCGCGGGCGGTATTCGATCGCCTATTCCGCCAGCCGGTCGGTGCCGGTAAACACCTGACCGACGCGGATCGCCGCAGCGTCCTGGATCTGGTCCGCGAGGAGGCAACGAGCTTGTCCGTGACCCTTGGGGCGGACGACCGTCGGAAGCTGGACGAGTATCTGGCCGCCGTGCGGGATGTGGAGCGTCGCATTGAAGTCGCCGCGAAGCGACCTCCTGGCCCCGACGCTCCCAGCCTGCTCGGGGACCCGAGGTGGGAACAAGTGGTGACGGTTCCAAGTGGAGCCGGGATTCCGGAAGATTACATGGAGTACGACCGGGTGATGACGGATTTGATCACGGTGGCATTCGCGGCCGACCTGACGCGAGTTGCCGTGCTGACTCATGGTGGCTATCGAAGTTACCCGGAAGTCGGAGTGAAGCGAGGACATCACGATCTCCAACATCACGAGGGGGCTCCCGACAAGCGCGAGGACCTTCGCAAGGTGGATCGCTTCAACATGGAACTTTTTTCCTCCGCCCTCGATCGGTTTCGAGAGATCCGAGAGGGAGAGGCGACGTTACTGGACAACTCGCTGGTCTTATGGGCTTCGGGAATGAGCAATGGCAATCGGCACGCCCGCGAGAATCTTCCGCTCTTGCTGGCCGGACGAGGTGGTGGCTCGGTTCAAACGGGGCGATATATCGATTTCAACTGGAAGAAGCTGACCCCCGTGGCCAATCTCTATGTGGAAATGCTACAGCGTGCTGGAGTCCCGATCACCAAGTTCGGCGATAGTACCGGCGGCCTCCCAGAGTTGGGCTGAAAGGATGCAGGACTTTCCGCTCCGATTTCGCTGAACCGTATTCCGTTTCGGGCCGAGTTCTTACCGCGTGTCATGGCGGGGGGAGGCGACTGGGGCGAGTCAGAAAAGAGATCACGGCGACGAACAGGGCGGCTCCCAGAATGGACCAAATGATCGGAAAGTTGGCACCGCCAATTTCCAACATCACGATCTCGGGAAGGTCCAGCAACCGTTTCAGCCAGACTCCGATCACCGCGCCGATGAATCCCAAGGCGATGGACACCATGCAGCCGCCCCGAGAATACCCCGAGATTGCTTGTCCCAGGCTCCCACAGATTCCAGCCACGATCAGCAACAACAGAAAGTCAACGATGCCCACGGGGTATTGTCCTTTGTCTGGCCTACTTTCGGGGTGAAAAAGGTGGAGCGTTACCGCCTGCCACTGGGAATCCAGTGTTTCGATCGGCCGGATCGTGTTGCCCGGAATTCACTCCAGCCACCTCCACCTGTCAGCGCTTGAGCATACCGCAGAATACCATATCGGCGAAACTAGCTGGACAGCGCCAGGTTGGGCGATACCCTGAACTGGAAGTCGTTGGGTGACAGTGGTTTATTGGCCTTGACGCCAACGTGAAAGAATAGGTGGGGGAATCGGTTTGCCGACTCGAGAGAGTCGGCGAACTCTCCGTTCGGGAGAACGGAGCCACGATAGGGGTAGGGAGGGCTCATTGGTTTGAGCCCCCCCTCCCTCCGAACCGTACATGCAGTTCTCCCGCATACGGCTCTCCGGTCAGTAGGTTCCCATGGATTGGACGAAACGCCG
>JBJHCD010000531.1:0-4885 GCA_050485845.1 Pirellulaceae bacterium
CTGCAGTCCCATCATCTACAACGACCATGTCTATTGGGCCTGGCAGCAGGCGAAATGCCTCGACTCGGCCACCGGCGACATTCGCTGGCAAGGGGGCCAGTTCAGCGATGCGGGCTCAGGCATCATCACATCGGATGGCCGGCTGATTATCTGGGGGCACCGAGGCCGACTCGTCCTGGTGGAAACGGCTGACCGCTCGCCACGGGAATATCGGGAACTGGCTCGCATCGACCACGTTTTCGCCACCGATGCCTGGCCCCATGTCGCGCTGAGCGACGGCCGACTGTTTTGCAAGGACCGCGCCGGGAACTTGAAGTGTTTTTCGCTCACGGCGGATTGACAAAGCACTCCGAAACCGCGCGACCATGGTCCTTGATCGGAACCGGCCGATTCCCAATGGTTGCCGTATCGCCGTATTCCTCTGCGTCTCCGCGTCTCCGCGCCTCTGCGATAATTTTTCCCAGCCTCAGCGTACTGCGTGTCAATGATACCACCGCAAAATCCAGAGTCACGTTCGCTCTCATCCGGGGGTGTGACAACAATTGTTCGGCTCTCGATCCGTTCGTACGTTGGTGGCATGTCAACCGTTCGGCCCAGTTTGTAGTGGCAGACGTCCTGGAAGCGGTTGACCACCGGTGGGGAACCGCGAATGAACACTGATGGACACTGATGGGAATGAGCGACAGCCGTGTTGCCAGGAGGAACTACGAACTCGTTGCCGGTGGGTGGTTGGCCGCGGCCCGCCGCGATCACGACGCTCGGTGCATGCGGCCCTATTAGCGTCCCTGAGTGTTCATCAGCGGTGCCGTTGCCGAGTTCATTGGCCCGCTGGGCGTGCGTGTCGCCAGGGCGGTGTGTCTCGTGGGACGCGCCGAGATACAAGCAGACGCTCAAGAGCGTCTTTCCCACCCAATTCGAGCCGGGTTCACTCGCCGATCGTCTGTTGATTCAAGGTCGCGAAGAAGGCAAGCTGGCGGGAAAGATCCAGACGTTCCAGGAACTACTACTTGGAGAGCCGGTGTCCACTGATGACGAGTAGCCGACGTGGGCTGTTCGGCGGCGGCCATGCGACGTGGGGCTCGATTAAGGCTGGCTAGTCAGGGTGGCCAGCGAGCGGCGAAGTTCGGCGGGATCGTCCACCAGGAGGGCTTCGGGACCATACTTTAACAGCGGACGGATTTCCTCGAGGTGACCTCGAGTCACATTGATTTGTAGCTCGGCCCCGGCCGCTCGGACGCGAGGTACCAAGGCATCGTCATCCAGCCACCGCATCCAGAGTCGAATCATCTCGACGCCTGATTCCGCGAAGGCCTCGATGTCGTCAGGACGAGCGATAAAGCCCAGCTGGCGTGATTCGGGAAGGAGTTTGCGAAAGAGCCGAGCTTGCTCGACGCTCCTCGCTCCCACGATGGTCCGCCGAGGATCGCCTGCCGCGCGGACAACCGCCGCCACGCGCTCGGCGTACTCCTCGCCACTCTCCTTCAGATCAAGCAGCGCATCGATGCCATGTTCTCGGCATAGCGTCAGAAGTTCCGCCACGGTCGGCACGCGCTCATTCCGGTACTCGGGGCTAAACCAACTTCCCGCGTCCAGCCGCTGAATCTCGGCAAGCGTCATCCGTCCCACGTCACCCGTGCCATTGGTTGTGCGATCGACCGTTTTGTCATGCAGCACGACAAGATGCCCATCGCGCGTCGTGCGTACGTCGATCTCAATCGCGGTCGCTCTTGCCTCGATCGCCCGGCGGGCGGCGGCAAGGGTGTTCTCGGGGCGATCCACGCTGGAACCCCGATGGGCAATCACGTGCTGGACGACACCTGTCTCGCCGGCACTCGAAATCGAGTGGACCGACGGATAGGTCACCGCAAACGCAATCACCGCCGGCAAAGTGATCTGGATCATACGGGAGAACGTCATCTTCCAATTCCTCTTCTCAAAGTTGAGGTTCTTCACGATGGCTGGGTAGATTGGATATGGTTCGCGAGGAAAGCCGAGGGGTGCCTTACTCCAGCTCGAAGTCGATCGCGTTCTTGGAGATCTCTTCCACAGTCGCCGTGAGGTCGGACTTGGTTGCGTCCGCGTATTTTTCGGGCAAGAGATTCTTCAAATAGTAATAGTCCTCTTCCGAGGCATCCAGCGGGGGCTGTTCATACTTCATAATTTGAATCTGATACTCCCCAGCCGGTGCCCCATCACCCAGCACATACGTAGTCAGGCGATACGTTCCCTTGGCATCTGACTCACCCACCGCCCCTCGGGCCTGATCGGTCCGGTTGAACAAGATCGTTGCTCCCTCAACGGGCTCACCACGAAAAGTGATCTTCCCTTCGACCACATAGGTCGGGGGATAGCGACTGTCCGAGTTGGACGAACAGCCTCCGAATACCAGCAGAACAAGAGAGATGGGAAACAGAGACCGGAACACCGATCGTGGGTGCCCCAGAAACAACTCGCAATCAGTCGACACGGTAAAGGAACTCCGTAAGAAAATGCTAAGTGGCCTGGCAGGTCAAGTAGGTCCTGGCGCCCCATATACGAAGGGTGACTGCCGCGCGAGGTGAAGTGAATGAGAAGTCCAGTCCGCACATTAATACTCGCCGATCACCTCACCCCCCATTTTTGATCCGAGCGCCCCAAAAACGCCGTAGGGGCTGGGGCCACCGTAACCGTGCGGAATGACCACCGTGGTGTTTCCCGTATCGATGTTGTCGCTGAGAAAGCGGACCGCGCCATCGCCCATCAAGGCGTTCACGCCCCCCGGATGATAGCTACTTGGAGGAAACACACCCCATTCGCTGTCACGCGCGACGGGGCCGTTCGGAGCAATCACCGTGTTGAAGCCGACGAAGTGGGTATGTCCCCGAGTTGCGACGGAACCGAACCGCCCCTGAATGACGGTACCTTCGAGAAAATACTTTCCATCCGTCCGCGTCAGAGCCAAGGCGGGATTATTTCTCAGACCAGCCAGTACGGCTTGACCCAGCCGATGGTCATGAGCTCGAGCTGACACCGTGGCATTGGTGCGATACCCCTGACGCAGACGTTCGCTCATCGCCAGCGTGTTACTCAAACCATCAAGCGCGGTCGCGAAATTGAACCACTGTTCGGTACCGAAGAGACCACGAGCTTGGGTCGTGAGCCGCGTGCCTCCGAGTGCGTCCAGGTCGTTGACGAAGCTGAAGTCATCCCCCTGGCAAAACGCATAGTTCGCGAATCGTTCGTTGCCTCGGTACTGTCCCGACTGGACCACGTCGAACGTTCCCGCGTCCGAGGGACAGCGGAGGATTTCCGGAAAGCCGTTGTAACCGGGCCACGAACTGAGTGCATCGGGTCCAAAGGGGGGAATGGGGGGCGAGGCGGTCGGGTCGCCCGCGGCAATTCGGTCATAGAGCGGTCCTTGTTCCATATAGGGGAAGAGACCGATGAAGGCACTCAGACGGCGTGCGAGTACCTTGCGAGCGGGGAGCTTCCGGTGCGTGTCGTGATAGTTATGCATGGCAATGCCAAGTTGCTTGAGACTGTTGCTGCATTGCATTCTCCTGGCTGCCTCTCGGGCCGCTTGCACCGCCGGAAGAAGCAGGGAGACCAGAACGCCGATGATCGCAATCACGACAAGTAATTCCACCAACGTGAATCCCCGAGATCTCCCGAACTGGCTTTTCCATCCTGAAACGCGACTCATCAATGTCAACCTTTTCACGCGACTTCACGGCGAGGGCGATACAACCCGGTCAGCCAACGTGAAACGATGACGCGTGGCTCAGCCGTGACAGATTCATTTCATGACAGCAAACGTTCACGAGGGGGGACGATGCTTGTTCGTCCCGGGCGTCGGCGATGCTGACGTGGAGAAACTAGTTCGGCATTGTGAAGAAGGAATGAATGCCACGTGAAAGTTCGACCGTGTCCGGCAGCTGCAGGCCAGCGCTCGCTCCGGCTGAATTTTAGCAGTCGCAGCGTGCTTCGCCGAAGTGGCTCACCCGCAATCTCATCATCAGTCAGTTGGCTGAGGTCCAGCAGGGGAAAGCGAAAACCGACCTGATATTCGTCCAGGCCACTCGGCGCCCCGACCAATTCCGCCAAGCTCCGCGCCCCCGCCCAACTCCGTTCGCCGTAATAAACCGCTTGCGGCACGACTGGACACAGGTAGCGTTCGTGTACCCCCACAGCCAACGCGTCCCACGAGACACACCCACCCTGACAACACGCACGCCCAGCGGGGAAATGAACTCGGCACCGCTGATGAACACTCAGGGACGCTAATGAGACCGCATGAACCGAGCGTCGTGATCGCGGCGGGCCGCAGCCAACCACCCACCGGCAACGAGTTCGTAGTTCCTCCAGGCAACACGGCTGTCGATTTTTCCCATCAGTGTTCGTCAGTGTTCATTCGCGGTTCCCCACCCAAGGTCAACCGCTTCCAGGACGCTCAGCCACTACAAACTGGGTTGAACGGTCGACATGCCACCAACGCACAAACGGATCGAGAGCCGAACAACTGTTGTCACGCCCCCAGGCGAGAGAGAGAGAAAGTGGCTCTGGATTTTGCGGTGGTGTCATTGGCATGCCGTACGCTGGGGCCCGGAAAAATAATCGCAGAGGCGCAGAAGCGCAGAGACGCAGAGGAATACGGCGATACGTAAGCATTGGGAATCGACCCTCTGCGTCTCTGCGGCTCTGCGCTAAATGTGCCTTTTCGGAAGCAGATTGCCGCTGAGATTCGAAGTCGACTTTTGCCTTTTCTTTCAATCGCTGGATTCGCCGTTCGGTGGTTCCGGATGCGGTGGAGTTCGATGGGGAACCGCGAATGCACGCTGATAAACACTGATGGGAAGAATCGGCCGGCCATGTTGCCAGGAGGAACTACCAACTGATCGCCGGTGGG
>JBJHCD010000532.1:0-4870 GCA_050485845.1 Pirellulaceae bacterium
GGCGGGCCGCGGGAGAATAGGTAAGGACAAGAGTACGATGAAAGTGTCGGAATTGCGAGAGATGAGCCCCGAACAGCTCGAGTTGACTCTGCAAGAGACGGCCAAAAATCTGTTTCGCTTGCGAATGCAGGCTCAGACCGAGCGTCTGAGCACTCCGAGCGAATTGCGGTCGCACCGCAAGACGGTGGCCCGAATCAAGACCATCCAACGCGAGCGGCAGGCGGCGGAAGCCGGCTCCGCGGATGCGTCGGCGTAACCCTCGAGTTCGAGAGATCTACAGCGAATGCCAAAACGAACTGAAATCGGTGTCGTCGTCAGCGACAAGATGATGAAGACTCGACGCGTCGAAATCGCGCGAAAGACTCGCCACCCGAAGTACGGCAAGTTTCTCCGGGGACGAACGGTCTGCTACGTCCATGACGAGCAGAACGATTCGAAGGCGGGAGACAAGGTGGAGATCATTGAATCCCGCCCGATGTCGAAGACCAAGAGATGGGAATTGGTGCGCGTGGTCGAGCGGAGTCGAGCGATTGACCTGGCGGCCCTCAAGGCGGCGCGAGCGAGTGCGGAAGAGGCCCAGGCCTCCGATGGGGATCAGGCGTAGTTTTGCGTAATAAGGTGATGGACCAATGATTCAGCAAGAGACACGCCTGGCGGTTGCGGATAACACGGGTGCCCGTGAAGTGATGTGCATCAAGGTGCTGGGAGGATCGCGTCGTCGATTCGCCGGCCTGGGGGATGTGATTATCTGCAGCATCAAGAGCGTCATTCCGGGCAGTGAAGTCAAGAAGAAGGCGGTTGTGCGGGGAGTGGTCGTGCGGTGCAAGCAGCCGACTCGACGATCCGACGGCAGCTATATCCGATTCGACAGCAATGCGGTGGTCATTATTGATAATGACGGGAACCCGCGGGGAACACGCATTTTCGGCGCGGTGGCTCGAGAACTGCGCGAGCACGGTTTCATGAAGATTGTCAGTCTCGCGAACGAGGTCGTGTAAGCGGAGGCCCCTCCGTCTCCGAGGCCCCGGGGGGGGGACTGGTTCGGCAACGGGTTGTCCAGTCGCCGGAAGATTAGCCGGGGAGACAGTCTGGGAGATTGTCCGGAAGACAAAGCGGGGGCCGAGTGGAGGAGGGCTGTTGCTCGACCGAGTATTGAACGGCAAAAGTTCAAGGGGCGGACGGGCGGTGGCCAAGAGGTAAGGTTCGGCTGGGAAATCAGGCGAAGACAAGTCAGAACGAAGACAAGGCAGATACGAAAGACCGACGATCATGGCTCCTCGGATAGCACCTCGACTAGAACAAAAATACCAGCAGGAAGTGTTGCCGGCTCTGGCGGAGGCCTTGGGGCGGCCAAACCGACTCTCACTTCCTCGAATTGAGAAGATTTCGGTGAACATGGGGGTCGGTGCCGCTATCCAGGAGAAGAAGTACCTGGAGATGGCGGTGGAGGCCATGACGCAGATCACGGGGCAGAAGCCGATTATCACGAAGGCTCGCAAGGCCATCGCCGGATTCCGTCTTCGCGAGGACATGCCGATCGGCTGCAAGGTGACTCTCCGCGGCCCCCGGATGTATGAGTTCCTCGACCGATTGATCTCGCTGGCCTTGCCTCGAGTCCGTGACTTTCGCGGAGTCAGCGACAAGGCGTTCGATGGGAACGGCAACTACAGCATTGGCTTGTCGGAACAGCTGGTATTTCCCGAGCTGAATCCGGACAAGTTTACTCGAGTGCAGGGAATGAACATTACGATCGTCACGACGGCCAAGAGCGACGATGAAGCTCGCGAACTGTTGCGGCGTTTGGGCATGCCATTTAAACGCGAATCCACGGCGGCCGGCGCCGCTTAGGCTTTGATCGATCAGGCGGAAGGCGTTGACCGGCACTTTTTCCGCGTCTCAGTGAGGGAGTGAATGAACATCTGTGGCTAGTAAATCGAAAATCGCCAAGTCACGAACGGAACCGAAGTTTTCCACCCGCCAGAACCTCCGCTGCCGCATGTGCGGCCGGCCGCGAGGTGTGTACCGGAAGTTCGGCATCTGTCGCATTTGCTTCCGCAAGTTGGCGGACCAGGGGTTGATCCCGGGCGTTCGTAAGGCAAGTTGGTAAGTTACGAGGGACACCAAGCACTATGATGACCGATCCGATCGCCGATATGTTGACCCGCATTCGCAACGCGGTTCATGTCGAACACCCCCACGTCGAAATGCCGACCTCCAAGGTCAAACGTGGTGTCGCGGACGTGCTCAAGCGAGAAGGGTACATCTGGGATTGGAAAGAAGTCGACGCAACTCCCCGTCCCCAGTTGCGGATCGAACTGAAGTACGGCCCCAACGGTGAGCGTGTGATCCAGAAGATCCAACGCGTCAGCTCGCCGGGTCAGCGGGTGTACAGTGGAGCCCAGGACCTGCGTCCCATCCTCAATGGTTTGGGAATCAGTATCGTCAGTACCAGTAGTGGCGTGCTGAGCGACCGTGAAGCTCGGCAGCGAAATGTGGGCGGCGAAGTTTTGTGTGAAATTTGGTAACTGAATGCCGTCGGCCCCATGACGCCGCCACCGGGAATCCCCCGCGTGGCTCCAGCGGAAAGTCGACCGACGTAGCGAGAGAAGAATCAAATGTCTCGGATTGGCAAGAAACCGATTACTGTCCCGGCCGACGTGAAAGTGACCTTGGATGGCCGCAAGCTCACGACCGAGGGTCCCAAGGGGAAGTTGACTTGGGAATTCCGCCCCGAGGTTCAGGTCGCCGTCGAGGACGACGGGAAGACCCTGGTGGTCACCCGAAAGAACGATGAGCGAGAATCGCGAGCCCTCCATGGTCTGACCCGATCGCTGATTGAGAACATGGTGATCGGTGTGCAGCAGGGATATGAAAAGAAGCTGGAGATCGTCGGCGTCGGCTATCTCGGGGCGATCAAAGGACAGGTCTTGCAGTTGCGGGTCGGTTACGCGAACGAGATTCAAAAGAAGATTCCCGACGGCTTGGAAGTGACCTGTCCCGATCAGACCCACGTGGTGGTGCGAGGCTGCGACAAGCAGAAGGTGGGACAGTTCGCGGCCGAAGTCCGGGCCGTGCGAAAACCGGAGCCCTACAAGGGGAAGGGGATTCGCTACCAGGGTGAGCATGTGAAACTGAAGCCTGGTAAGGCAGCCAACTAACGATCAGGAAACGGACCGTGCAAAAACAGAAGACAATCGCCGTGCGACGTCAGCGCCGTCGCTGGCATGTGCGCAACAAACTTCGAGCCAACTCCACTCGGCCGCGGCTGAGCGTCTATCGCAGCAACAAGAACCTCAGCGTGCAGTTGATCGACGACGCCACGGGACGAACGCTGGCTTCGGCCAGCACGCGAGACAAGAGCCTCCGCGACGAGATCGGATATGGTGGGAATCGAGCGGCGGCGACGATCGTGGGTCGAGTGATCGCGGAGCGGGCCCTGGCCGCCGGGATCACCCAGGTCCAACTCGATCGAGGACATTACCAGTATCATGGCCGTGTCGCGGCGCTGGCCGACGCGGCTCGAGAAGCCGGACTCCAGTTGTAAAGCCAGGCCCCCCGACTAACGGGTGGAGCCTACCTAAGGGAGAGCAACCTAGTGGCAGCGGATATACTTGACAAAAAATTCATCGAGCGGGTCGTCAAGATCAAGCGATGTGCCGCGGTGGTCAAGGGTGGGCGTCGCTTCAGCTTCGCCGCCATGGTCGTGGTCGGAGATGGCGAGGGGCGAGTCGGCTGGGGTTACGGCAAGGCCAACGAAGTTCCGCCCAGCGTCGAGAAGGCGACCAAGCAGGCCTCCCGGTCCATGGTGGAAGTTCCCGTGGAAAATGGTACCATTCCCCATATTGTGCGTGGTCGCTTCGGTTCGGCCGACGTGCTGCTCATCCCGGCCGGTCCTGGTACCGGGGTGATCGCCGGGGCCGCCGTTCGCGCCGTCTGCGAAGCCGCCGGACTCGAGAATATCCTCACCAAAAGCTTCGGAAGCAACAATCCGGTTACCCTGATCAAGGCCACGATCGCCGCACTCCAGCAGTGCCGGACTCGGCAAGATATCGAACGTCTGCGAGGAGTCAACCTGTCATGAACCTGCACGAAGTCAATCAGGGAATCAAGAAGCACCGGAAGCGGAAGCGGATCGGCCGAGGCACCGGATCGGGGCATGGCAAGACGTCCGGACGAGGGCACAAAGGGCAGAAATCCAATGCCGGCTGGAAGGCTCTCTCCATCTGGCAGGGTGGAATGACCCCGCTGGTTCGCCAAGTCCCCAAGCGAGGCTTCAACAACCGCTTCGCACTGGTGGTGGCCGAGGTCAATGTCTCCGAACTGGAGGGGGCCTTCGAATCGGGCGAGCAGGTTGGTCTGGACCAAATGAAGGCGAAGGGGTTAATCTCTGGTAACTTCGATGTCGTGAAGGTGCTCGGGGATGGAGAACTTACCAAGTCTCTCCAGGTCTCGGCCCATCGCTTCAGCGAATCGGCCAAGGAGAAGATCGAGAAAGCTGGTGGGAAGGCCGAGGTCGTCCCTGGCAAGGTTCCCGTGGCCGTGAAACAAAAACAAGCTCGGTTGGCCAAGAAGAAATAATCCGGCGGGGCAGGTCGAGCCCTCGATCGAGTCCCGATGCGGTGCCGGTCTTACGGAACGACACGCTCCCTCATGATATCAAGGAACGGATCTGGCGATGTGGGAAAAGCTTCGCGTCGTTTTCACCATACCGGAACTGCGGAAGAAAATTCTGCTGACCATTGCCCTCCTGGCGGTTTATCGCGTCGGGTACTGGGTGACTCTTCCTGTCGTTAATCAGGCCTCACTGAGCGACACGTTTGGAGGGGAAGGGGGTCTCGCGGACCTGATCGCGAAAGCTTCGGTCTTCAGC
>JBJHCD010000533.1:0-4864 GCA_050485845.1 Pirellulaceae bacterium
GTTTCAATCCTCTCTTCGTCGAGGCACGTCTCCGGACCGTAGATGCGGCGAGAACTGCTCTACGAGCGGCTCCGCTGTTTCAATCCTCTCTTCGTCGAGGCACGTCTCCGGACCATGCGGGCGTTGCGGCTTGTCTCCTCCCCTGACGGGTTTCAATCCTCTCTTCGTCGAGGCACGTCTCCGGACCAAAAGCCCCATCTTATCGTTGACGCATACGCTGGAAGTTTCAATCCTCTCTTCGTCGAGGCACGTCTCCGGACAGTCATCCGCCCGATCCACGCTGGGACGGGCATACCGTAGTTTCAATCCTCTCTTCGTCGAGGCACGTCTCCGGACTTTCAGTTTCAGTTTCTCTTGCAGACAGGTTTTTTTAGTTTCAATCCTCTCTTCGTCGAGGCACGTCTCCGGACTAGCGGTTATTATGGTTATTCTTGTTTCTCTTCTCTGTTTCAATCCTCTCTTCGTCGAGGCACGTCTCCGGACCCGCCACGCGGCGGCAGTTGAGTTTATCCTGACCGATGGTTTCAATCCTCTCTTCGTCGAGGCACGTCTCCGGACGCTATCGGTTGCGTTGCCTCACCTGGTTGGCCAGAGTTTCAATCCTCTCTTCGTCGAGGCACGTCTCCGGACACTACGGGGTTGGCATCTTCGATCGTTCGATATCGACGAGTTTCAATCCTCTCTTCGTCGAGGCACGTCTCCGGACGCTACATGGAGAGGTGCCGAGCCGCTGAACACAAGTTTCAATCCTCTCTTCGTCGAGGCACGTCTCCGGACACCCCTCTCCGCAGGCGTTGGTAGCAAAGGACTTAGGTGACGCATTCCGCCAACCCCCCTGCCCCCTCGTCCCTGGTCTGGAAAGGCATTCCCGAAGAATGAACATAAAGTACTTCCTGTCAACAACTTACAAAAACCGCCAACCCCAATCAACCCCCCGGGGTATATCCTAAACCCCACCCATCACACAACTTAGCTCCTTTCTTCGCACCATGCCAGCACTCATCCGACTCGTCCCGCCCAACACCCGCTACCCCACCCAATTGCCCGCTCGAAGAGATCCCCGACCCCAAGTGAAACCAATTCCGTCGCCACGAAAACCCGAGCGGCTTTTGGGAACGAGCGTTTCGATTCTACATGCTGGTTTTCCCCCGTCCTACAAGAAGGGAAGCCGCGACAGCAATTCCTCCGATAATTCGAGCGACGGTCCTGCCTCCAGTTTTCCCAAGACGGACTCGTAATACCGCTTCACTCCCAGCGAGTCCGGATGCTCGACAAATTTCAACAGGGCTTCTCGAGACCCGTGCCAACGTTCCTGGTCTCTCTCGACGGCCGACGAAGCCAAATGCATGCATTCCCCATAAAACGCGAGGATGGTCGGCTCCCCTCCCACTGAGTTTCCAAAACATTCCGCCGCCAGTCGAAAGCGGTTCGCCGCGTCAGGACAATCAGGTTGCCGAGCCGTCGCTTGAAAATAAAACCCCCAGGGATGCCCCGGTGTTCCGGGAGGGCGCTCTCCCTGTTCCAGTTCAGGATCGTGCCACTTTCGTCCCTCTTGCCGCGCCAGCTCGGCTCGAATATACGCCCCCATCCAGCGAGAGAAATCATCCCCTTCCATCACCGGCACCTGCTCGGCCAAGCCAGCTCGCACCTCCGCGACATGACCGAGTCGAAGGTGGGCCAGCAGCCAGTAGTTCCAGGTTCGCGCCAATCCAGGACGATCATGTCGTCGCTGCAAGTCGAGCGACCGGCGGAACGGAGTTCGCCAATCCTCGGACAAAAGGACAACTCGAGCACGTCCCAATGTGTTTTGCAAGGCAACTCGTGTCGTGGGCTTCAGCAGTCGCGAGTCTTCTTCCGCTCGATGACACCAGGGCCGCAAGACGTCACACGCGTCCTGAAAGTGATGGGCATCGAACAGCGATGCCGCGTAGGCTACCACCGCCAGGGCGACATCATCGTGACTCGTTCCTTCCTCCGCAGCCTCCAGACTTTCGATCAACCGCCGGCTGGTCTCCATCGCCGCGGCGAACTGTCCCAGGTGCCGCTGCAGGTTCCCCAGAAATTCCAGAGGCCGATAACACTCCCATGTTGATAGGGTCGTTAAGCTGACGGAGGCCTTGACGCGCTGAGCCAGATCGAGTGCCTCCTCGTAACGCAAGGCAACTCGCTCCAGGTAGTTCATCCGCTCGACCACTTGCCGAAGTTGATGTTGAGAAACCGGGACTTTACGCAACAGCGGATCGAACAGCCCCGATTCGGCCAACCGCCGGCCCAGTGCCTGGTGATCCCCGACCACCCAGACATGTTCGAAGTATTGATCAAACCTGTCCCCTTCCGAACATTCGGGGTGTCGGACCAACAATGTCCCTCGCCGGTATTCGCGAATGAATGCCTCCAGTTTCGGACGGACAAACTCCGTGGTCCGCAGTTGGTCATTCGCCGTTGCTTCCACGACCACCGCCACTCGTTCCAATGGTGCGGCCCGCCAACCGGAAGCAGCGTCCAATACGGCGAGTACCGCAGCCAGCGTCATGGATCCACCATGAACCCGATTCCCCAATCTCTCTTGGATACGGAAACTCCATCGCTCTGGAACATGACCTGCGTGCAGCGTGCCAGACGCGGACAATAACCGATGCAACTGATCCTGAACGTCCGTCACTCGGAAGGGGAGCATGGGTGAGCATTCCCATTCATCCGCCACGGTGGCCTCGATGGGAACAACAAAACCGTCGGTAGTTCGTCGATCCACGAACAGGCCGATCACTCGCGACAGATTCCCTTCCTTGGCCGGTCCCGCTTCCAAGGCCCCCGTATCCAAAGCCCCCGCTTCCAAGGCGCGGCTCACATCCGGTTCCAGGTATCCTCGGTCCATCAGATCGGACAATGCTTCTGCGGGAAGGTGGATGCCGGTTGCTTGAAGTGACTGAATGATTCGCGCCAACCGTCGAGAGGCGTCGCTCCAGTTTCGGTCAAAATCCAGAAGCAGGAGGATCTGCTCAATTGACCAGACGGGATTGGTTTGCAAGTAACCATCGTCGAACGGTACGACCAAGCTCATTCATCCACCCTCTCCGGTCGCTCGATGCTCCATGGTACCCCCTTGGGTTGTCGAAAGTGGACCATTCTCTGGCCCCCGACCTCGTGCCAAACCATGATAGGAAAGCTGGCGAAAACGGTTCCAAGTGGACTTCTCCGCCACTCAACCACTGACACCACTTCGTCGTGATCGTTGATAACTTCCAAATCGGGAGGCAACTCCCGTTCATGGGGCCAGTACACGAGACGAGTTCCGGCAGGTTCGGCCACGACGTACAGTTCTCCCGCGACTCCCTCGAGTTCGACCGGGCACATTGGTGGTGGTAACGTTGGCGACGCCGTCAATTCCCGCATGACATTCCCCAAGGGGCCGAAAGAGGCCGCGGCCAAGGCGAAGTCATGGGCCAAGTCGGGGGTGCGAGCCAATCTTGTCGGCCAGCGGCGATGAAATTTCTCGGCGGAAATTACCCGCCGTGAAACCACTTCCTCCCGCTCCCCTTCCGACTCACTTTCGGCCAAGTGCCGCAGACGTTCCATGGCTTCCAGGACTTGGTGGATCCATGCCTCGTAGGCGGGATCGGCATCGGTCTCCTGCTGCTGGACGGTCGGGACACTTTCCCCTCGAACAAGCCGAGCCAGCAGATCACGGGCCCGACGCTGGTCCTGTTCGTCCAAGTGAGCGATGCGAACCCCCGCCGATACGCAGACGTTCCGTAACCACAAACCACAACCACATCGCAGAATCAGCGGGGCGGTGGGCGAACCAAGCAGCGTCGGCATGTCGGCCGTGCCGACCCACGGAGCGTCATCGGCGGGAATGACAAACAGAATCTCCGGATCTTGGGGATGAGGATCCAGGACCACCCATTGCAGGCCGATCGGAAATTCTCCGCCAAACACGTAGAGATCTCCGGGTTCCGGCAAGTCATGGCCCCGGGCCGTGACTTGGGCTTGCCGTGCCCGAATCCGTTCTTCGGCGGCCCGAGCCCGTTCCTGAAATCGATGTCGGAATGGATTATTGTCTGACATGTCATACTGCTTTATGAGGCAAACTCGCGTCACGAGTCCATCGTGTCCAACCGTTCCCAGGCATCTCGAATCAGTTGGATGTAGTCGGAAACAGAGCTTTTCGAGAACCCCATCCTCCGCGCCAGTTCGGCATGCGAGGGTAACGGTTCTTCTGACTGTACCGCCGCGACCAGTTCCATGAACAGCCGCTCCACTCGTTTCACAACCTCGGCTCGCTTTTCGAGGATTCCAATTTCGGAAAGCATCCGTTGCACCCGATCATGGAATTGATCCATGGTCATGTAACGGGGGGCGACGTCCGTGGTCCGAATGGAAAGCAAAAAATCAGCCACCGCCTCCCCCTCGACCTCCGCCGAATCACGCCGCACGGGTGACTCGATTCCCAGCACCGATCGGACTTCTTCCTTCAATACGTCAATCAGCACCTTGAACCGGCAAGCTCCAACCCCATGGCCAGGCAATTGCAAGAGCCCGCCGCGGAGGCATTGCTGGGCTCGATCGCTGATCCGGCCGAACCGTGCCAGCTGACTCCGCCATTCTTCCAAGTTGCGTACGGCATGGCGAACCTGCTCGGTACCCGCCCCAGGAAAACTGGCATGGCGATCAAAAATTAGGAATGTTCCGTTTCGAATCCGAGTTGTCGAACTGCCTGGCAAGTCGATTTCTCCCGCGTCACGTCCCATCCGAACCGCCGATTCCAGATTCCGAAAGATCGCGTATCCAATTCGATCCTGCCCCCTTTGCCGTTCGAGGAGAAAATGATCGATATTTCGAATCACCAGGCCCTCGACATGCG
>JBJHCD010000534.1:0-1680 GCA_050485845.1 Pirellulaceae bacterium
TAGCCGAGCTGATCGAGAGTTCGCACGAAGGAACCTCCCGGCTGGACCCACGTCCGGTGAGCGACCTCTCCCGGGACCTCTCCTTCCCATTCAATTGCCACGTGATGGGCGGCCTGATTGACCGACTGCGTGGGGAGTGTTGAGTCCTGGGTGGTGGTGCGGTTTCGCGCCACTCGGCCGGTGAGGACCGCCGTTCCGAAGACATCCATGGAGTGGTAGCTACTGACTCCCTCACCGGTCCGATCATAATCCAACTCGACCACTTCCCAGTTGGCTTGCTGCGAGCTCGATGTGGATTCGGAAGAGACCATCGGATCGGGAAATCCAGACGTGGCATGATTTGTTCCCGTGGCAGGAGAACTCGAGCCACTTCCGGAGAGCGACCCAGGTTGCGTCGTTGACGTTCCTGGATCCATGGCCGGGTCGCTTGGTCCCGATGTCCCCATCATCCACCCGGCTTCGGACTCCCAGCCAGCGAAACCGTCCATTGTGCCGGGATCGTGAAGAACTCCGGGATCTTGCAGCAATCCCGGATCTTGCGGGTAGGAGCTGGGATAGCCGGACGAGCCCGGCATGGCGTACATGTCGGGCGAAGCCCCCATCCAGAAGTCACTTGAGTCCAGAGTCGACTGGTAGGACTGGTAGGGCGAGGTCATGTAGTCGGGAGCCTCCCACGACGATCCGTACATGGACATGGGATCGGCCACCAGAAGCTCACGCCGCTCGAGCGTTTCCAGTTGGGGGTGTCGCTGCAGAAGTTGGACTCCGGCGGCAATGGGTCGATGAGCGAGCCATTCGATTCGGCGATGAGGAAAGCGCTTCAACATGCGGTGCCACCAACGGCGGATCAGTTGGGAACGGAGGGACATGACGGGGACTCCTGAGAAGAGGGTGGGAGAAGCAATACCGGCAGGAGTCACTATTGCGGTGAATTTCCGGGGAACCATGGTTGGTTTGACTATGACAATCTCCGGTCCATGCTTTCTGGAGGCGACTTCCGTGCGGTACCGCGAGACGGGCCAGGTGCCCTGCGTGAGAAGTGGTCTGATCCACCTGATGGGACTATATGCGGGCCGGTAAATCGAGTTGGCAGGGTTGCTCTTTCTTGGAGATTGGTGAAGATGGACAACCTGTGACTGTCGCTTTTCCCGGTAATTCGGAATGATAAGAATCAGGGCGATGAGAGGGCCGGGGCGGCCGGGGTGGAGGGATGCATGCCGGATTGGAGTTGCCGCTCGAGCAGGTCGCATAGCGAGGATCTCGAACTTGTTCCCCCGTGGAGATTTCCCACGCATGGAAATTGAACGTAGCAAGACGACGGTGAACCCAATCTGTCAGCGAGTTTGGGTCGTGGCAGCCTGCCTGTTGGTTTGGGAGGGAGTTTCCTTGGCGGCACCGGCGAAGGGACGTGCCGAGGAGCATCGGGCGGTTCGGGCCCGCGAGCAGCACACGACGGCGGATTCGGTCCGAGAAGCCCACTATCGTCTCGAGCAATGGCTGGGACATGACCGACGGCGGGCGGATTGGCACCGCTACCTCCGCTCGCCTCAACTGCAAATGGAGCTTCCCAAGGAGTCGGAAGCGGACATCCATATCGTCAAGCAGATTCTGGATTTGTACGACCACCAACAGGTCAGTGCGAAGAATCTTCGCTTTATCGAAATGCGTCTGGCCCTGGAG
>JBJHCD010000534.1:1690-4854 GCA_050485845.1 Pirellulaceae bacterium
GGGAATTGGAAGCGGTCCCGCGTGATCGTCTGCCCGACGTCGTCCGCCATGCGAGGGGGACGTTCCAGATGCCGACGGACGACGAGTTGTCGGGGAAGCGAGAAGGGCTACGCCGGCGGGTGGCGGAGTTGGAGGCGTATCTGAATCGGGGTGGAGATGCGTACGCAGCCGCATGGAAGAAATACTTGCATTGGGACGTGCTTCAAGCCCAGCTAGAGGAGGAAAAGGCGGATCTCCAGCAGCTGAATCGAGTTCTGCAGCAGTTCTACACCAACCAGGAGGGATTGGAGCGACCCATCTTCTCGCACTTGCGCCGGCATCTGCATGACTATATGAACATCAGTCTGGTCCATGCCACCCCGAACATGGCCGAGCAATTCGACGAGCAGTTAACAGAGTTGGCCGACAACTTGGCGGACTTCGAAGAATCTCCCAGTGCGACCAAAGCTTTGACCATTGCCCAGGCACTCGGGTGGCTCAACAGCGCCGGGCAGGCGAATCACGTTCTGCATACTGTTCGACAACATTACGCTCAGCCCAACTTCTACGCCACCGTCTCAACTCAGTTTGCTGCCTTGGGGGTGAACAACACGGTCGATGAAACTCAACCGATTCAGGACTGCATTCTGGGAACTTCCCTGCGTGGGACGGCGCGGACCCGAGGTGACTTGCGGTTGAAACTGATTCCCAACCCGGAGCGGGCCGAGTTCGAAATTATGCTCGACGGCGTGGCGGTCAGCGATAACGTCGGAGTGAACCGAGGCGTGACGATCTACTCCCAAGGGACAACTCAGATCGACGCCCGGAAGCGAATCTTCTTCGACGCGGAGGGGCTGCGCGATAATGGGGCAAACGCAACGTGCGATACGTCCAGCGTCATCCAGGGAATCGGGCACCGTTCGGCGCTGGTACGGAAGATCGCCTGGAAACGGGCTCATCAGCAGAAGGGGCCGGCCGAGAAGGTGGCTTCTCGGCGAGCCGAGCGGCGTGTTGAGGGGCAGATGAACGAGCGGGCCGAGGAGATGCTGGCCCAGCCGCGACAGGATTTCCTGAACGTCTATCGCAACCCGCTCCTTCGCCGGGGCGAGTTTCCCCAAGTCTTCGACGTGACGACCTCCACGGATGGCATCATTCTGCGCATCCTTCAGGCCCAGATGCACCATCTGGGCGCCCCTTCCGCCCCGCCGGTCATGGACGACGATTTCGATTTCGCGCTCCGAATCCATGAATCCTTCGCGGGAAATTTTTCCGAGGCGGTCTTGGGTGGGTACACGCTGACCGACGAGGGATTGGTCGAATTTCTCGAGAAGAACGAGCGGGACGTACCGGACGAGTTGCGGCCGGAGAACAGTCCAGAACCTTGGTCGATTACGTTTTCCACTTCTCAGCCGGTCCGTGTGGAGTTTCGAGACGAGACCATTACGATCGAGCTTCGGGGGCGGAGATTCACTCGAGGAGAGCAGCGGGTGAACGAAGAGATGAAGATCTCGGCCGTCTATGTGGTGGAGCGAACCGACGAGGGGGCTCGATTTATCCGGCAAGGAGACGTGCAGGCGGAGTATGTCCGGCAAGGGTTTGAGAACGCACCGAAAATTGCCGTTAAGACGCTGATGCGAACCAAGTTCGGAGCCCTGTTCAAGCCGGAATTTTCGGGCGAGGGATTGCAACTTCCCGGAAACTGGGGAAAATCGGGCCCTCTGAAGCTGGGGCAATTTGATTCCAACGGTGGCTGGCTGGTGGCCGGTTGGAATTTGGGAGGAGCCGGCTCGTCCGCTATCGCTCAGTCCACTTCAGGCGAGTCGGTCCGCTGATGGTATGAAGGTTGGACGCCCCTTGGCGGCCGAGGCCGAGCGGCATTGGCTTGTCGGCGTGCCGGTTGGTTGCCCGAGGGGCGAAGAATCACGGCCGTTCCCAACCGTGATGGATGGAATGGATGGAAATTGGGGTCTTGGAGCATGGAGAGGAGAACGACCATGGATCGCTGGGTCGATATCACGTTCGACTGCATGCCGCTACGCAGTATTCCGCGGCTCGATATTCCACTCGACGCTTCCCCCGTCTACCGCGCCTTCTGTGAGCGAGTGAAGCAGGCAATTGATACTCATGGCACGTTCAACACTTACTATCTTCACAATGCCCACTGCATTTACCATCTGACCAATCGCGATGATCTAGGGATGTTGCATTTCGCGTTTGAGGGAACCCTCTTCACGGACGAACAAGATCAAGCGACGATCCGGTCGGACTTGCAGATCCGCTTGGTTCAGGAAACGTGCGATTGGTTGACCGAACCGATTGTTCAGTGGTTCGAGGAATCGGTGTCGCGGTCGGTCTGTGTCGAGTTCGACCGATACATTGCCGCCGGCGACCTGGAGCGAGCCCGGGAGCGATTGAGCAAGATTCAGTCGCAAATCGACGAATCCGGCGGATATCTCGGGATGTATCTTTAGGAAGGGTTCAAGCTGCACTTTTGCCGAAAACGCAGTTAGGTCATACCCAACGTACTCCTACTCGTAACTCCCACTCCCGCTCCTACTCCCACTCCCACTCCCACTCGTACTCCCACTCGTACTCCTACTCCTACTCCTACTCCTACTCGGACTCCTACTCGTAGCTCGCGAGGATCACTCGGCCTCATCGACCGAGTACGAGTACGAGTACCGCGATGCTGAGTACGAGTTCCCGTTCGACCGAGTACGAGTAGGAGTACGAGTACCGCGATGCTGAGTACGAGCTTCCGTTCGACAAGATGATGAGCGAGTTGAACCAGAACTGCAAAAACAGCCGAAGCAGTCCATACTTCCGGTAGTCGTTCATATCACCGAAGTATTGGTTCTTTATTTCCCGGCCTCCTGTCCGACCCGGCGAATTCGATGGTCGCCAAAATGGAACAAGGGCTTGGTATCTTGCAGCGCCGCACGGACAGCTTCGGAAGTGGCCTCTTCACCTTTCACCAGCGGTTCCCCGGTGCCAATGTCGAGTTCTGTGCGTTTCACTCTACCATCTTGCACGCTGGAGACTCTTTACTGCGTCAAAGTGCACGTCTCGCGTGACAAGTGTCAGTGAATGCTGAAGGGCCGAAGCAGCAATCCAAATATCGTTCTCCGGTATCGGCGTCCCTTGCCGGCGTCATGACGTCTTGATCTGACCATACAGCTCGGCGG
>JBJHCD010000535.1:0-4854 GCA_050485845.1 Pirellulaceae bacterium
GGTATGTGTTGGGGGAGGAACCGGCCGGGGGCGCGACGGCGCGCTATGTCGATTCGTCCGTGGAGAGGCTGCAAGTTCTTGTTCGCGGGATGACGAATTCTCGTCACGAGTTGGCATGCAATGGCCGCCGAGTGCCGCTGCATCCGACCGGAGTGGAGGGTGAGTTCGTGGCCGGGATTCGTTACCGCGCCTGGCAACCTCCATCTTGCCTGCACCCCACCATCCCCGTGCACACGCCGCTCGTTATTGACGTGGTGGACCGCTGGAATGACCGGAGCTTGGGAGGGTGCTCCTACCATGTATCTCATCCGGGCGGGCGAAATTTCGTCACTTTTCCCGTGTATGCCTACGTAGCAGATAGCCGGCGGGCCTGTCGGTTTTTCGCCTCGGGACACACGGGGGGGCGCCTGAAGACGGCTCCCGAGCCCCCGAATGCTCCCTACCCCTTGACGCTTGATCTGCGCCGCCGGGCAGACTTTCCATGACGACGTTTTTCCCGAGTTCCTCGCAATTCGATCCAGCCTCGCTCACGCAGGGCTATCAGCCGGATCTCACCGGCCACGATGAACTATTCGTCCGGCCGGGAGAAATCCGCCCGCACTGTCAGGAGGTATTGTCGGCGATTGCGGAGGTGGGGGAGGTCGAGCTTCGGCGACGCGCCGAACAGGCCGAGCGGATGATTCGCGAGAACGGCACGACTTACAATGCCTATGGGGATCCGGAAGAGCCGGTTCGTCCCTGGAATCTCGATCTGCTCCCCGTGGTGCTCTCGGCCGACGAGTGGGAACAGCTTGCGGCGGCCGTGGAGCAACGTACTCGGCTGCTCAACGCAATTCTCCTGGATGTTCATGGTCCTCAGTTGCTGTTGCAGCGCGGCTTGCTGCCGGCCGAACTTCTGTTCACCCATCCAGGTTTTTGCCGAGCGTTTGCCGGCCAGCGGCCGGTTGGTGATCAGTTCGTCAATTTTTCCGCCGCCGATCTCCTGCGTAATGAACAGGGTGAGTGGATCGTCGTGGGTGATCGTACCGACGCGGCACAGGGTGCGGGGTACGCCCTGGAGAACCGAATCGTCACTTCGCGGCTGCTTCCCAGCATCATGCATGATTGTCGAGTTGAACGACTCGCCTCATTTTTCATCGCCATGCAGGAGATGCTCCGAAGCGTCGCCCCGCAGCACCGTGAGAATCCCCGGATTGTTCTCTTGAGCCAAGGTCCCAGCAGTCCCGGCTATTTCGAGGATGCCTATCTGGCTCGGTATCTCGGATACACCTTGGTGGAGACGGGGGATCTGACCGTCCGATCGGACCGAGTCATGTTGAAGACTTTGGGTGGACTGCTGCAGGTCGATGTGATCTTGAGACGGCTGAGCGACGTGCACTCCGACCCGCTCGAAGTCCGCAGCGATCCGGCGATGGGTGTCGCGGGGCTGCTGCAGGCGGTTCGAGCGGGGCATGTCGCGGTAGCGAATCCACTCGGAAGTGGACTCATGGAGGCCCCGGCTTTTTTCCCGTATCTTCCTCAGCTTTGTCGCGAGTTGTTGGGGAGTGAGTTGAAACTTGCTTCGGTGCCGACATGGTGGTGCGGTGATCCCACGTCGCTCCAGTATGTGCTGGAGCACATCGACGAACTGCAAGTCCGCTCCGCTTTTCGCGCCGGACGAATGCCGACCATTTCAACTCACGATTTGGATAATGTCAGCCGGGACGAGTTGCTGCGGATGATACGGGCTCGGCCCCATGATTTCGTGGCTCAGCAGTTACCCGCCGGTTCGTCCGCGCCGGTCATGTCGGAACGAGGTTGGCGGGCTACCCGAGTCACTCTCCGCTCCTATGTGGTGATGACGGATGAGCGGTGTAGCGTGATGCCGGGGGGATTGCTTCGAGTGGCCTCGGACCCTCAGTCACTCGACGTCACGATCCTGGCGGGAGAGGGAAGCAAGGACGCGTGGGTGTTGGCACGGGGACAAGTGCAAGAGGTCAGCCTCTTGCAGCCTCCGGGGCGTGGGTTGGAGCTGCGGAGAAGCGGGGCGGAATTGCCGAGTCGCGTGGCCGATAATCTATTCTGGTTGGGGCGTTACGTGGAACGGGCCGATGGGGCCGCTCGACTCCTGCGGACCACGGTCTCCCGATTGGCCAGTGAATCCGGATCGACGGCGATGCCCGAGTTGAACCATCTGCTCCGCTGCCTCGCCGCTCAAGGGCAGATTGAACCAGGTTTCGCCGTGGATGAAATTCGGCAACAGCTTCCCGAGATCGAGCGAATGCTGCCGGCGTTCGCGCTGGACGCGCGGCAGTCGAACAGCATCTGTTCGATTCTAGCCTCGATGCACCGGTTGGCGGCTTTGGTGCGTGACCGCATTTCCATCGATAGCTGGCGGATCCTGCATAATATTCAGCAAGATTTGCGCCCCTTGATGGCTCGAACTCGAGTGGACCTGGCCGACTTGCTGGCCCTGTTGAATCGCATCCTGATCGACTTGGCGGCCTTCAGCGGCCTGGTTGCCGAAAGCACGACCAGGACACAAGGTTGGCGGTTCTTGGATATCGGCCGCAGATTGGAGAGATCCCTGCTGTTGATCGAAATCGTCCGCAACACACTGGTGGACTCGGGACGCGACGAGGCGGCTGTCATGGAAGCGGTCCTGGAGGTTTCTGACAGCATCATGACCTATCGTTCCCGGTATCTGGCGAATGTCCAGCCGGCACCCGTGCTGGACTTGCTCCTGACCGATGAAACCAATCCCCGTTCACTGGTCTTTCAATTGGCGAAATTGGCCGGTCATATCGACCATCTGCCGAGGAACGATAGTCAGCCTCTCCGTCGTCCGGAACAGCGGATCACGATCACCGCGTTGGATGCCGTGCGGACCGTGGAACTGGAAATGCTGTGTGAAGTCCCTCGAGCCGCCGAGCGAACTCGCTTGGACAAGATGTTGGAGCGGTTGGCCGATCAACTTCCCCGGCTGTCGGATCTGGTCTCGCACCGCTATCTGGTGCATGCCGGAAGCCCGCGGCAACTGGCCGAAAACGTGGAGAATCGTCACGGGGCATGAAGTACAAGATTGCGCACCTTACGACCTATGAATACAGTGAACTGGTTCCGTTTTGCCAGAATGAGCTTCATTTGGCGCCTCGGAATCATCCGGGACAGACCTGTCGATACCACCGCCTGATTGTCCGGCCGACTCCCGCCTCATCGGGAAAACGTTTCGATTATTTCGGAAACCCGGTCAATTACTTCGCGATTCAGGAGGGGCACCACCGCTTGATGGTCTCCGCCGTCAGCAAGGTCGACCTGCATCCTCGGCCGCATCCCGAGCCGGACCAGACGACTGCCTGGGAGATGGTCCGAGAACGGCTGTCGCAAGATCGTTCCGTGATTGGACTGGAGGCCTATCAGTTCTGTTTCGATTCCCCGTTCATTCGAAGTTCCCGGGATCTATACGAATACGCCCTGGCCTCGTTCACGCCGGAACGTCCCGTCCTCGAGGCACTGCTGGACCTGACCGCCCGCGTCTACCACGACTTTACCTACGATCCCGCGGCCACCACGGTCAGGACTCCGCTGGAAGAGGTCTTTGCCATGCGGCGCGGTGTTTGTCAGGATTTGGCACACGTCCAGATTGCCTGCCTCCGATCCTTGGGACTCGCGGCCCGCTACGTCAGCGGTTATCTCCGGACGTCGCCGCCCGAGGGAAAGCCGCGGCTGGTGGGAGCCGACGCCTCGCATGCTTGGATCTCCCTCTATTGTGGCTCGGCCGGCTGGATCGACGCCGATCCGACAAATAATTGTCTCCCCTTTCTCGAGCATGTCACGGTTGCCTGGGGACGTGATTACGGCGACGTCTGTCCGATCCATGGACTCTTTGTCGGAGGGGGAAATCACGTCATGCAGGTCGCCGTCAATATGTTGCCATTGGGCGGCTGAGCCCCCTTGGGTGCGGTTTTGTGGATGGTCCTTGTTGATTGACGGCCGGGCAACGGGCAAGAGTCGGGCCGCAGGGTGCTCGACGGGGCGATGGGGCCGAGTGCCCGAGTGGACTCGATCTCGCCGATGGTAATGGGAGCCATGGAGTTCCAAGCGAGGAGAGAAGGCGAATCCGATCATGGGGTAAGTGGTGGCAACGGTCTCCCCGCGCCCCGTTTCCTGATTTAGAATCAGGGCTTCGGTGACCTAGTTTGGTGATTGAATTCCGTACGCACGTCTCGCCAAGAGTGAGCACCTTCGACCATTCTGCTCCAGAAGGATTCGTTTCGATGACGTCCGGCGAACAGAGACAGTCTCAGTCTTCCACTCCCCCCACGTCTCCCCGCCCGGCACCTCCGGCCGAAAAACGTCTGACCTTTCAAGATTACGACACGGAGGGGTTTTACGACGAGCTGATGGATGCCGACGGGCAGCCACGTCCCGGCGTGGACGTGCTGGTCAGTCGAATCGAGTCGCTCGACAACGGGGAACTGCTGAAGCGTCAGGCCGCGGCCGAGCGAGCGCTGTTTCGCATGGGCGTGACGTTCAGCGTTTACGGCGACGACGAGGGGACGGAAAAGATCTTTCCCTTCGACATCATTCCGCGGATTGTCTCCAGTCGCGAATGGAAGTGGATTGAAGCGGGACTGAAGCAACGGATCGAAGCCCTGAACTTGTTCATCCACGATATCTATCATGAACAGAAGATCATTCGCGACGGAGTTATTCCCGAGGAGTTGCTGGCGGGTGCCAAGAGTTACCGGCAGGTTTGCCAAGGACTGCAGCCACCTCACGGAATTTGGTGTCACATCACCGGGACGGACTTGATTCGGGATCAAGGGGGGCAGATCTATGTGCTGGAAGATAATCTTCGCTGTCCCTCCGGGG
>JBJHCD010000536.1:0-4850 GCA_050485845.1 Pirellulaceae bacterium
GTTCCCGTTTCCAGTACGAAGAGCATGATGGGGCATTTGATCGCCGCCGCCGGGGTCACGGAATTGATTGTCTGTCTGATGGCAATTCGGGACCGAGTTCTGCCACCGACAATCAACTACGAGTATCCCGACCCGGAATGTGACTTGGATTACATTCCGAATGTCGCGCGGGAGGCTCCTTGCGACGTGGCGCTGAATAACAGCTTCGGATTCGGCGGCCAAAACATCACGCTCTGTGTCGGCCGATTCCGCGACTGATTCACTTCGTCTAGCGTCCGATCGGGTTCGGCTCGTTCACGAGAAAATCACGCGGGCCCCGGGTGGTGTAGTAGGGATATCCGACCTGCGGGCCGACGGGTCCGGCGGGCCCCATCTGCTGCTGATATCCGTGTGGAAGCGGGGCCACCCGCTCGGGACCTCCATCGGCGAGACGACTACCGGCACCTCCCGGCTTGCCCGCCAAGCCGCCGGCCAGGCGAGATTTCATGATGCCCGGACCGCCATGGCTTCCACAGTGGTTACAATGACTGTCGCCGCAGCCATGTCGGGCCAGTTGGGGGTGGTTGCAGCCATTGGCGGCGAACAGCAGAGCCACGGCGGCCACGATCAAAAAAAGGCGTTTCATGGTAGGGTCTTCCTCGAGTCTTTGGGTCGGGTTGTGCTTATCAGTTCCGCGAGTCGAGCTTCCGTGGCAATGACGCGCGGATCGTGGATCACCGCCGCTGTCCGACGCTGGAGGCCAGAAACGGAGGATCGCAAGCCGGTCGAAAGCAGGCCGCTCACCTTGCGGTTGGTGAGCAGGTTCGTTCCAGGGGACCCAATGGGATTCAGGGCCCGAAATTCATCATCGGACGCACAACCCGGAATATTCAACGATTCGCCACGACCGGTGCGATCCGTGGCAAGACGCTGCCTTGCTTCGTTCGATCGGGTGGGCTGGTGGGAGTGGAATTGATGGTGGCAGACAACCGGATAGCTCAGCAAGTCATTCAGCTTTGTGATCAGGCGGTGGTCGCGAATCTCGGCACCCCCGGCCGGCACGGAACGCTGATTGAGTTATCGGGTGACGATGCGGACGACATTCTCGTCTCGGCCGACCTTCATGGACACCGGCTGAACTTTCTCGGAATTTGCCGGCATGCCGACTTGGAGAACCACCCTCGTCGCCATCTCCTTGTTCAGGAGGTCTGTCACGGGGGGCCCAAATACCCCGGCGTCAGCGGATGCATGTCTCATCTGCTGCTCGAGGATGTCGCCCGACTGATCACGGAATTTCCTGGGCGAGTTCATTTCCTATTGGGCAATCATGAACTGGCCGAGATCACCGACTTTCCGATCAGCAAGGGGGCCTGCATGCTGAACCTGCAGTTCCGATTGGGAATCGACAAGTTTTATGGGGAATCGGCCGCGGAGGTTCGACAGGCCTATCAGCGATTCCTTCTCAGTTGCCCCCTGGCGGTCCGCCTGAACCGACAAGTTCTGATCTCTCATAGCCTTCCGGAGCGTGTTGATGTGGAGGGGTTTGATCCTCAGGTGCTTGAGCAGGACCTGCGGCAGGTGGACCTTTCACCGCAGGGACCCGTTTTCCCCCTTTTGTGGGGCAGGGATTTTCGCCAAGAGAACGCGGATGCGTTTGCTCGAGCGATGCAAGTTGATTTTCTTGTCCATGGCCATGTCCCCTGTTCGGAGGGGTATTCTGTTCCAAATGAGCGGCAGATGATCTTGGATTGCAGCCGGCAACCGGCGAAGTATCTGTTGCTTCCCCTTGATCGGCCGCTTGACCGCGAGTTGATCCTGCAGTCGATGTGGGATTTGGAGAATTGATGGCTATCTCGGGCGATTCACCGAATGCTGCTCGTCGAGAAAGCGGCAGCGGCAGGTCGCGGGTTCCGCGACGCGTCCGTTTCCACTTCAGCCTGGGAAGTCTGCTATTGCTGATGGTCATCTTCAGTCTTGCCGCCGCGGGCCTTTCCTATTTGGTACGGGCCGAGCGGGGTGGGGGCCGGGAATCGCAGCTGATTTTTCTCCTCCTTGTCCTTGTGGGGCCGGTGGCCTTGTTGACCGTGGTGAGTCTGATTCACAGATTTTCTCGGCTTGGGACAAATTCCGAGGAACTTGTTTCCCCCGCGGATCCGCCCGATCCTCTTGGATTGCCCCGCCCCGAGAGGGGTGGTCCAGCCGATCGGTCAACTGACTGACCGCCTGACCACGACTGCCCGAAATCATCCCGGTGGAACGTCTATGGCGTCTCCCGCGACTTAAGGGGCGTTCAAAGGGGGGGCAGTTGTTCGCTCTCGCTCTTTTCTTTCCCGCTCTTTTTTTCCTTCTCTTCTCCCTTGCTTGAGTACTTCATTCCCCGCGACCCGCTTCCGGTTAAAGATCACAATGCCCTAATGACCTTCTCTGGCACGCAGCGGGAATACTCCGGAGAAGGATTCATTAGGGGGCAGAAACCTCCGACAGGGTAGCGGGAAAGGGACGAAAGTCGACTTTCCCTGGGCGGGTAAGTAGTAGATACTGTCAGTAGGTAATGCTGTACGAAAGTATGGACAGACCACAAGTTCGAGAGCGAATTCGGAAAACTTGATTGCTTGCGGGGCAGGAAATGTCTCGGCGGCAGAGTTAGCCGGATTTAGGGTCGGCGGTTCCTGGGTGGGCCGTTGGCTGGCATCAGCGGCGAATGAATCGTCGAAAAAGCATTTCGCGTGTTTCGCGACTTGTAGGGGGGCTGGTTGCCCCGATATCAGGTTAAGGTCATGGTCTATCGAGTGAGTCAAGTTCCCGCGTCTCTTGGTGCGCGCTTCTCTGCCGCCAAGCTGATCGTCGCCACGTCGGCGATCTTGCTGGTTCTGTTGGTTTCTCCTGCTTTTACTCAAGCTCAGCGCGGGCGGGCTGCTGGGCCCGACTACGGAATCCAGGTGGAGACGATCAATCGACACATTCGGGCGATGTGGGGAGATTATGGCTTGAAGCCATCCCCGGCCGCCACGGATGGAGAATGGTGTCGGCGAGTCCATCTGGACATTATTGGGCGGATTCCCACCGTCGAGGAGCTGGAGGAGTTTCTGGCGGATCGGTCGCCCGACAAGAAGGGGAAACTGGTTCATCGGTTGTTGCATGATGAGCGGTACACCGAGGAATATGCGCGAAACTGGACCACGATCTGGACAAATGTCCTGATTGGCCGCAGTGGGGGTCAGGGGGATGGTTCCTTGGCCAGTCGGGAGGGGATGCAGAAGTACTTGCGGGATTCGTTCGCTCGAGAGTTGCCCTACGACCGCATGGTTCAGGACCTATTGACCGCGACGGGGACGACGGTTCCCGGACAGGAGGGTTTTCACGGGGCGGTGAACTTCCTGATCGACAAGGTCAATGACGAAAACGCCACGCTGGCGACGGCCGCCTCGGCGCGGATTTTTCTCGGGCTTCAGGTGCAGTGCACGCAATGCCACAACCATCCGTTCAACGATTGGAAACAGCAGAAATTCTGGGAAATGAACGCCTTCTTCCGGCAGGTTCGAGCGTTGCGACGCTTTCAGCCGGGAACACGGAACATTGCCTTTGCCGAATTGATTGATCAGGATTTCGCCGGCGAAGGGGGGAATCCTCGGGAGGCCGAAATCTTTTACGAGTTGCGGAACGCGCAACTCGAGGTGGCTTATCCGGTTTTCGTGGATGGCCAGGCGATCAGTCGGACCGGGTATGTGTCGGAAGTGAATCGTCGAGCGGAATTGGGCAAGCTGGTGCTGCAGTCCGAATATCTCGATCAGGCGGTGGTGAACCGCTATTGGGCTCACTTTCTGGGTTATGGTTTCACGAAGCCGATTGACGATCTCGGACCCCACAATGCTCCATCCCATCCAGAGTTGCTGAATTTTCTCGGCTCGTCCCTTCGCGAGCATAGTTACGACCTGAAGGCGCTGATTCGTTGGATTACGCTCAGCGAAGCCTATGGGCTTTCGAGTCGCGTCGGGGAGGGGAACAAGACGGATGATCCGGCCCTGGGAGAGCTTCCCAAGTTCAGTCGCTTTTATCTGCGGCAGATGCGGGCGGAGGAGCTTTATGAGTCGCTGGTGGCGGCCACCGCCGCCCATGAGGGACGGCGGTCTTATGAGGAGCAGGAGCGGTTGAAAAGGGATTGGCTGGATCAGTTTGTCCGAGCGTTCGGGAATGACGAAGGCGAGGAGGCGACCACCTTCAATGGGACCATTCCCCAGGCCCTGATGATGTTCAACGGCGACTTGGTTCGAGAGGCGACTTCGCTGAATTCGGGAAGCTTTCTGAGCCGGTTGGTCGAAAACCAGAAGTTGACTCCCGAGAAGAAAGTGCACCATCTCTTCCAGGCCGCGTTGGCTCGAAGGGCGACGCGAGACGAGCTGACGATGGCTAGTAAGCTGCTGATGGCTCGAGGAGGAGATTTGGGAGCGGCGTTGCAGGATGTGTGGTGGGCGGTTTTGAACAGTAATGAATTCATTTTGAACTACTAGACGTTTGAGGCATGAAGCGTTCCTTTGAGGGTTGAATGCAGGGCACGCCGGCGGTGGGAACATCGGGGGCGACTTCAGGGCACCGAAGGGGCCTAGAGGGAGTGAATGAGATGATGATGAACCAAATGACTCCACGTGGAATGAGCCGACGGCACTTCATGAGCCACTTGGCGGGAGCTTCCGCCTTGACCCTCCCGGCGTTGACTTTGGGACACACGTTGCGAGTCCACGCGGACGATCTGAAGAACCCGCGCAAGTCGGCCCTCCTGCTCTGGATGACCGGTGCACCCTCCACCATCGACCTGTGCGACCTGACGCCCGGGGCGCCGACCGGTGGCCCGTTTAGACCGATCTCCACCAGTG
>JBJHCD010000537.1:0-4838 GCA_050485845.1 Pirellulaceae bacterium
GCGATCAGTTGGTAGTTCCTCCTGGCAACATGGCCGGCCGATTCTTCCCATCAGTGTTTATCCGCGTGCATTCGTGGTTCCCCATCCTAAGGTCAACCGCTTCCAGAAAGTCCGCCATCGCCAACCTGGCCCCGCGCTCGACAAGGCACCAATGTACGAAAGGACCGAGGGGCGAACTCGCGGTTCTCCAATGGATCGTCCCCGCGCGGAAGGATTCTTGTGGGGTGGGCTGGTAGCTGGCCAGTCGTAGCCCCTCCAGAACAGGTCCGACGGAGGCCTTTTGGGGACTGGTCTCGATCAGCTGGGCAGGCCTGAATGTGCGTCCGAAGACACCCTGCGGGTTTTCTGCGGGTTTTGGCCTTAAGGTTGGGCCGGGAGTTGGAATTCCTGAAAGGCGCGCAAGGAGTGGGCGAGCAGCGCTTGGTAGTCTTCCGCTTCGATCTCCTCCCCCATCAGCTCGACATCAAAATACCCCAGGTAGCCGGCCGAACAGAAGGCGGAAACCAAATCGGCAAGTGGAAGGGTGCCGTCACCCAGACGACACCGATTTTGTTCGCCGTCGGGAGGGGCTTTGGCGTCGCCCAACTGCACAATCGCCGTGCGGGGAGCCAGTTCGGCAACGCGGTCGAGGATTCCCCGATCATGTCCCCAGTGATAGGCGTCGAATGCCAACTTGACTCTGGGGCTATCAATGGCATCCAAAAGGGCCAACGTGTCATCCAGATCGCTGAGGAACGTCCATTCCGAGGCACATCCAGGATGCATCGGCTCAATCGCCATGTTGACCCCAAATTCCTCGGCAATCGGGAGGAGATCCTGCAGAGCCCCTCGGAGCAGTCGGCGAGCGTGATTGTGCGTGTGGCCGCTGCGCGCGCCGCTATAGACAATCAGGCAGTCCGTTTCCAACGCCGCAGCCAAGCGAAGTGCTTCTCGAGCGTCCTGGACGCTCTCCTTGTATGTCCGGCCCTCCGAGCCTGTGAAGCCTCCGGCCCACAAGAGAGCGGACACCTGCAGCCCATGTTCGGCCAGCAACTCGCTCCCCCGCTCCTCGCCGAAATCGGCGATCTTCTCCCGCCAGACCCCAATGGCCGAGATTCCGGCCGCACTGTAGTTCTTCACGTCTTCTTCGAATGACCAGCGGTAGGTGGTCAATTCATTTATGGACAAACGCTTCATGCAGGCACTCTCCGTGATTACTCCGTTTTCGCAGGGGAACCAAAGTGGCCGAGGTCACACAGGTTCCGGGACTGCGGGGGCTGTCCGTGTCGTCCACAATTGCGAACGCGGCGTTTTTTCGCCGATGCCGGCAAGCAATGCCCACGCGGCTAGGGAAGCCAATTTCAGACGATCGCCATGGTGTTCGTCGCATCCGTCGACAGGGGCTCTAGTATGCCTTGAGGCGCCGGGACTGTAAAGAAACAGGAGCGCACTGGAGCAAGTTTTACCGTGATCCACCACTCTCCCCGGAGGCGGGGGGAAGGGATGGGAAGAGGGGATCAGGGCCGTCGATTTCGCTGGGAATGGTCTTTTTGTAGGTCCCAGGCGGGGAGCCAGTTTTTCTCCTTGATTTCCAACTGAAAATCATCCTTCAGGCGACCGTCGAAATCGGCGAAGTGCCCAGCCCCATAGAAGATCCCGATTTTCTTCTTCCCGGACTCCATCTCCCGTCGCAGCACGTCCAATGCCTTCTTGTTCCGCTCGGAGATAATCGTGGATTCACCGTCGGGGCCCCCCAAGACACTGAGGCTTCCCTCCATCCCTTCGAGTTGTTCGGCCAGCACCTGCTTCAGTTTCACTCGGTCACGGCGGAGCAGAGCCATCATGACTTGGATGTCCGTGGCTCCTCCCGCCTTTTGCTGACCTTGGAGGGCCATTCCCTGGCCCATCAGTCGCAGCAGCAGTGAGAAAAAGCTCTCCCCCCGATCCTTCATCGTCTGGGCGAATTCCTCGGGCGTCATGTCGGCGTGGACGAAGTTGGGCCGAGCGTAATTGACCAAGTCCAGCTGAAACTCCAGCCCCAGCAAGTTCTTCAAGCCTCCTTGCAGGGCACCCACCGCGCTGGCCGACTCCAAGCGGTCACCTTCGCGAAACTGAATTCCCTCGGGGGCGACCAGTTCAAACAGGAGTGCGTCGTACTTGGTAAACAACTCGTTCAACTGCTCGTAATAGCTCGCCTCACCCACGTGAACCGCGCCGATCAGATCGACCACGATATCCGCCTGCTGGTCACCATCCTGCTCGCCAACCTGCCCGGCGGGGACATAGCGGACGATGGCCGTGTCGAGCGACAGTGGCCGCCCTCGATCGTCGCGCTGGACGCGAACATAGGCTGTTTCGGCTGTCTCCTCCCGAGGAGCCGACTCGGCATCGACCTGACCCTCGGAGGATTCTGGCTGGGCCTCTGGAGAAGGTGGGGGAGTTTGGGCGAAGCCGGGGAGGCCGAGGAAGCAGAGCAGTGTGAGCGATCGGATTAGGGTGGAGGGGGGGCTGAACAAGTGAGTCCGCATGGGGGGTCCTCGGCATGGGGCGATAAGTTTGGTCACGAAATCCCTTCGCAGTATACGCCCCGGAGTTCACGGAATGCAATGTTCTCTCTCCAAGAGAAAATGACGCCCAGGGCCGCTCGAGGGCACCTCTTCCGGGAGAATTCCGTCAGGAAGTTTGCTCGGATTAGCGAAGACGTCCCGATTTTCTCGGGAAGTGACCGACTTTGAGACGACAATAACGGGTGTCCGCTACAGTCAGAACGAGAAGATTTTTCGGCAAGGCTTACCTTTCTTACTCAACTTCCGCGACGCGTAATTCCGATACTACCGTCGCAAGAGGAAAATCATCACGTCACTCCTTCGGGAGGGCCGTGGCTTAACGAAATGCTTAAGCCGTAGGTGGAAACCCATCATGTCCATTACCAAGTTCACGCAGTCGCTGGCGATCATGCTGGCCGTTCTGGTCCTTCACGTTTCGAGCGTGCAGGCTCAGAGAAATCACGAGTTCACTCCTTTCATTGATCCGCTGGAGTTCAACCCGGACTTCCAGTTCTTTGCCCCAGCGGAGCTAGGCGACTTTGGCAAGCCACCACCTCCCAAAACGGGATGGTTCGCTGCCTACAATCGAATGTACATTTATGTGACGCGGCCCGAGTTGGAGGAGTCGGCCACCAGCGGCGACTTCGGCTGGGGAAACCGCTACGACATCGGCTACATGACCGATGACAATTCGGGCTGGTGGTTCAGTGGAATTCGGATCAATGGTCCGAATAAATACGACGTCCTTCGGCATCCGATGATCAACCGCTTCAATGAAGACGACAGTGATCAGGCGGATGACAATGGTGATGACGACGAAGTCACCATCCCCGTGGGCGTGTTCCCCATTCAGGATCGGAACAATATCCTCAGTGGGGCACGAGACGTCGATCTTCACACCAGTCTCAACGTGGCCAGTCTATCCGGCTTCGAGCTGAACAAGGCTTGGCGTCTGGAGCCCCTGCATCACGGAGGGATCCTGGAGCCTTTTGTCGGCTTCCGTTACATGAAGTTTCGCGACTTCACTCGGCGAGATCTCTACAATCGATTTGACGAATTCGGCTTGATGAATCCCTTCCCGAACGAAGATGATGTCATCGAGCAACTGACGCTGAATCGGGCAGAGTGGATCAACCACATGGTCGGTGGCCAGGTCGGTATTCGCTGGAGCGAGCGTAAGAGTCGCTGGCTGCTCTCGAGTGAGCTTCGCGCCTTTGCCGCTCAAAACTTCCAGGACTTCATCGGGCAGACCGACACCCTGCAGACGCTGTACGACGGTGTCGGGACGGGATCGGAAGTGATCGCCGAGAAATATGAGCGTCAGACGACGCGGGGGAATGACGAGAACTTTGTGTACGGCTTTGACGTCCGAGCGGAGTCGGCTTTCGAGCTAACTCGGGATGTCTCGCTCACAATGGGTGCTCAGTTCATGCATTTCGCCCAAGGGGTCGGCCGAGGTTCGATACTCTCCTTCAGCTCCGAAGACCTGACCATGGTGGGTTTCACCTTCGGTGTGCAAGTGAATCGGTAAGTCGAACTCCCACCTGCTGTGGGCTGGTGATGGGATGAAGTTGAGCCGGGGGAGCCATTAAGCTCCGCCGGCTCAACTCAGTTGACCTCTCACGAATCCACATACGAAACCTCTCACGAATCCACGACGGCCTGCGTCCCCGAGGGGGCGGGCATCGACGGGACGTGGGGAGGGTCCCGATAGGGACGGCCCACATCGCGTCGCATCTCCGCCAGTTCCTCGGCCACCGCGTCGACGGCCGAGTCGATTTGCGAAGGGGTGTGGCAGGCCGTAATGAAGAAACGGAGCCGAGCGGCTCGCTCCTCGACGGCCGGATAGAGAATCGGCTGCACGTTGATACCACGAGCGAACAGGCGTCGCGACAATTCGAGTGCATGGACGGAATTGCCGAGGATGATCGGCACGACCGGCGTGTTGTTGCTCAGCCCGGTGTTCAGGCCGTGCTGTTTGGCTCGCCGCAGAAAACGGGCGGACATCTGCTGAACCTGAGCAACTCGTTCAGGTTCCTGCTCTAATATTTTGAGCGAGGCGAGGGCCGCCGCCGCATTGGGTGGCGAAAGTCCCACGCTGTACACAAATCCTGGAGCCGTGTACTTCAGGTACTCGATCAGTTCCCGGCAGCCGGCGATGTAACCTCCACAACTGCCGAGCGACTTGCTTAGCGTCCCCATCCAGATGTCGACGTCGGGGGGATTCACCGCATAATGTTCCCCAAGTCCTCGGCCCCGCGCGCCCATGGTGCCGAGCGAATGGGCTTCGTCCACCATCAAGAAGGTCTGGTG
>JBJHCD010000538.1:0-4834 GCA_050485845.1 Pirellulaceae bacterium
CTCCAAGAATGACCTGAAGATTGCCGATGTCGCCGGGGTGTGGGAAGCATTTCGTGGCAACCAACTCTTGCGGGCGGATCGTCGGCTGGCGGTGGAATTGGGGGGAATTTACCGTCCGGGAGCTTCGTACCTCCGCTGGCCCCAACGACTTAGTTCTCTCGCCTTCGGCACGCCGACCGGACGGTTTCTGACGCAGTTTGTGGTCTTGCCGTATGGCGGAGCGTTTCTGGCCATGGAGGGCTCGCGGCAGTTGGTGGCGAAGATCGCTCATTACAGCACCCAGGTCTTGTCGGATCAGGAAGTGCAGGAAGTTGTCAGCAAGACTCCCTATGCCACCAATCCGTTTTTTTACCCATCCGTATTCGGACTGGGGACGCTGCTGCTGCTGCTGATTCATCGCCCAGCGTTTCGCCGCTGGATGGCTCGCCTGCTGGTCCAGGCGGGAACCTTGCTGAAGCGGACCGTCATCGATTGGCCGATGCGACTGATTCGTTCGCCATTGGTCCAGGCCATCCTTCAAAGCCAGCCTTACCTGGTGACTCGGAATTATCTGCTGCGGCCGGCCATGTTCAGTCTTCCGTTCTTGCTTCCCATGCTGATTCATCGGGAATTCTGGAACCCGCATGTCGCGCTGAACATTTTCCTGGGCTTCAGCCTGTTCTTGAATTCTCCGATGGGACGCTACGCGGATGAGCGGATTACGGATGCCGTGGTCCGCGCTTGGCATGACTTGCGGATCCGAGTCTTGGCGGCGGCTTTTCATTGGGTGATGGATGTCTTTCACCAACTGCTCGAGGCGCTCGAGCGTCTGCTGTATGTGGTGGACGAGTGGCTTCGTTTCCGCCGGGGGGACTCGCGGTTCTTCCTGGTGATCAAGGGAGCGTTCGGCGCGATTTGGTCCGTCGTGCAGTATGTGATTCGGTTTTGCGTGACGTTGTTGATTGAGCCGCAAGTGAACCCGATCAAGCACTTCCCGGTGGTCACGGTATCGCACAAGATCCTCTTGCCACTGACGGGAGTCTTTGCAGCCTCGTTTGAACCCTTGGCGGGCAGGGTTCTGGCGAACACGCTGGCCACGGCGACCGTGTTGCTGCTGCCGGGGGTCTTCGGCTTTCTGGTCTGGGAACTGAAAGAGAACTGGCGCCTGTTCGCGGCCAATCAGTCGCGATCGTTGGTCCCGGATGCCATTGGTCATCATGGTGAGTCCATGGCTCGATTGTTGCGCCCCGGCATTCACTCGGGAACACTGCCGAAACTCCACGGCCGACTGCGCCGCGCTTCGCGCAAAGCCGGGGAGAATGGTGACTGGAAGCCGGTCAATCAGCGGAAGGCGGCGATTCACCATGTGGCCGAGGCGGTGGAGCGATTCGTGGACCGTGAGCTTTGTGGGCTGCTGGCCGAAACACCTGATTTCGGGTCGCCCGCCGTCACGGTCGGCCAAGTCCACGTGGCGACCAACCGAATCGAAGTGGAGCTTTGCCGTGGTCCGAATCCGAGTGCCTGGCTGGCCCTGGAAGAGCGAGGAGGTTGGATCCTGGCGGAGGTGCGGCGAGCGGGTTGGATTCCGGAGTTGAGTCCCCAGGCCCGGGTCGCCTGGGAGGCGGCGCTGCTTGGCTTCTACAAGCTGGCCGCCGTCGAATTGGTGCGGGAACAACTGAGCGACAATCTGGGCCTCCGCGGCACCTGGTACGACATCGACTCGGATGGCGTGTACGTCTATACGGATGGCAATCCGAAGTCGCAAGTTGTCTATCCGCTTCGCCGCGGTCGTTCGCGACTCTGGACTCTCTCCGGCTTGGGACGAACCGGATCGGAAGAAGGGACGCGGAAGAAGGAGTCGCTGGTTTTTGCGGACATGGCCATTCCGTGGAATGACTGGGTCGAGTTTTGGGAACGGGATCGCACGTCCGCCTCGGCGACCCAGTTGTTAACTTGGGGAATTCCAACCGAGGAGTCGGACTCTCCAAGCAACAACGATTCGGCCGAATGGAAGGCCGGGGAAGTCAACAAACCAGTGACATGACTCCGGTCCGGTGTTGGCTCGGGACTAGAGATTCCCTATGATGCTGTGGCGTGCCCAGGCAAGGTGTTCATTCCATTAACTCGATGCAACTCGCAGAGGAGCCTTGCGCATGACTTCCACGTCCCCTTGGGCCGATACCGACTCCGGTACTTGCCCCCCCAATCCTTCCGCTCCTCCGGCGATTTCCACTTCGGATTTCAAGCCCCGCGGCGGTGACCTCATTCGTGTCGGTTCGCGGCGATGGTTCTTGCAGACGGGAATGGCCGGGATAGCCGGCCTTTCGATGCCGCAACTGCTGCAGTTGGAAGCTCGAGCCAGTCAGCAAGGAAACCCCCGAGATCGAAAAGCGATCATCCTATTCTGGCTTTCGGGTGGACCAAGTCATATCGACATGTGGGACCCGAAGCCACATGCCCCTCAAGAGATTCGGGGACCGTTCGGTGTCATTCCGACCAAGATTCCCGGCGTCCAGTTTTGCGAGCACCTGCCGCTGCAGGCCAGCATTGCGGACAAGCTCTCCATCCTGCGGTCGGTGGACTGCCGGGCGAGCAATCACACGCCGATCACGATGCAGGCGGGAAACTCGCTCGCTCGACGGACGGATGATGGGCGCGACGGAGCAGGTTATCCCTCGATGGGATCGGTCGTTTCCAAGTTCCGCGGCGCGAATGGGGAAAGCATGCCTCCCTTTGTGGGCCTGGCGGACAGTTGGGCTGCCGATGTCTGGGGAGCGGGTGACATGGGGAGTGAATACGAACCGGTGAAGGGGAGCGAACTGGCTGGGCGTTTCGCGATGCCGCCGGGAATCGGAGTCGATCGACTTCAGAATCGCGATGCCCTTCGGCGGCAGTTCGACCGATTCCAGCGGGACCTCGATGCGACTCAAACCATGGCCCGCACCGACTACTATCACCAGCAGGCGGTCGACATGGTCTTGTCGGGCCGGACGCAGCAGGCCTTCCAGGTTGACCAGGAACCCGACTCCCTTCGTGAAGCCTATGGCCGCGACTCACTGGGAGAAAAAGCCTTGCTGGCTCGACGGCTGGTCGAATCGGGGGTGACGTTCGTGCTGGTCAGTGGAGCCTGGGGATACTTTGACCATCATGGGGACGAGGTGAAGTGGGGAGGCATTGAGAAGGGTTTGAAGCCACTACTTCCCCGAGTGGATCGGGTGATGCATACCCTGATTCACGACTTGACCGATCGAGGACTGCTGGACAGCACCCTGGTCATGATGATGGGTGAGTTTGGCCGAGCACCGGTGCTTACCAAGACCAACGGCCGCGACCACTGGACCAATTGCATGTCGATGCTGATGGCCGGGGGAGGCGTGCCGGGGGGACAAGTCGTGGGGAGCACGGATGGCCGAGGCTATGGAATTCAGGATCGCCCCATTACCCCCTCCGACTTGGCGGCCACGGTCTTCAAGTATTTTGATATCGATCTGCAGAGCCACTGGACGAATGCCCAAGGTCGGCCGATTCCGATTGTGACCGAAGGGGGCCAGCCGATTCGCGAGCTGATCTAGGTGGCGATTTTCTCGCTGAACCGCTTGAATTCGAATGCGGTCGAACGAGGTGGCTTGAGGTCGAATGAGGCCGAATGGCTCATCGGTTCGCGTTGAGCTGGCAAGTGACGAGCCTGCCAAGGAACGAATCTCAAGGAACGAATCTCAAGGAACGAATCTCAAGGAACGAAGTCAAGAAACGAAGTCAAGAAACGAAGTCAAGAAACGAAAATGGGTGGCAAGCGGGGCAGAGTCCGCTGGGCCACCCATTTTCTGTTGTGCGGGATGTTGTCCACGGGTTGGGAAGGGAGACTAACGTTTCTCAGCCATCCACGGGCCCGGAACTTCCCGAATGATCGTCGCGACCTCGGAGCGTCTGACGGCGATCTCCAACGATCCGCTACCGCCGCAGCAGTAGCAATTGGAGCGGGTCGAGCGACTTAGTATCGCCGACCCCCACCGCCACCGCCACCGCCGTAGCCACCACCCATGCCACGACCGCCGCCGCCACCACCACCTGGGCGACGATCTTCACGAGGTCGAGCTTCATTCACAGTGATCTGACGCCCATGGAGGTCGGTCCCATTGAGCGACTCGATCGCGGATTCGGCACCTTCCCCCATCTCGACAAAACCGAATCCACGTGAACGTCCCGTCTCGCGGTCGGTGACGACCTGAGCGGAATCGACCGATCCATAAGCGGTGAAGGTATCCCGCAGATCATCGGATGTGGTCTTGAAGGATAGGTTGCCGACGTACAATTTCTTTCTCATGATCATTCCCTTGTGAGCCCCATTGGGGCCCCGCACAAAAAACAGAAGCGAACCACCGCTGGGTTTCAGCGGCATCTGGAAGGTTCCCCGAGTATCCGTTGCAAGCGGCCGTTAGCACCGACTCACAAGCGAGAAGCCCGCCGACGACTTCTGCCCGAGCGACCACGAACATGACCTCTGCCAAGGAGTGTGTCATTTTCGCGGGGCTTCACCGAGTTCGACTTGCTTGGTGATCGGAAAGAACCACAAGGGGCTCCGCGCGATAGCGCCAAGAGAAGAGAAAAGAGTGAGGCAGCTGAGTCCGGAATCTTCCAACAGTGGGGTACCTCCCCACCGTAGCCCCCCAATATACGCGGAATACCGCCAAACGCCACGTCAACTTCCCCGTTCTGGCCAAAAATTGCGAAAAAAATCCCAACTACCGCCGGATAAGACCATGGACAGGGGGAGGGGGGGCCTGGCAATCAAGAAGGCACACCTGCGCAAATCCCTCCAACTTGCCCGTCACGCCCTCTCACCATCTGTTAATTT
>JBJHCD010000539.1:0-4831 GCA_050485845.1 Pirellulaceae bacterium
GTGAAGGCGGTGCTGGCCGCGCTGTTGGCTGGCAGCACCGACTACGCCTCGCTACGGCCCGACGTCTGGGCCGCGGCCCACCCCGAGCACATCCGCCACTACCGCGTCGCGCAACGCGCCGACCGTCGCCAGCGCACCCAATCCCGCCGCGCCGCCCGCCGCTGACCCCCGCCCTGGTGCTGATGGGCGCTTACCTTCGTAGACCGTCTCCAACGTTCCTGGCCCCAGATCCTGGTGCAAATGGACCGCGCTGTCGACGATCAACGTTCCAATCTCGTTCTCATGCATCTCCGTGACTCTGTGGCTCCGTGAGATAATCCGCCCGGGAGCGAACGACCCAGCTCACCTGCCGGGGCCGCTCAGTTGACTACGAATCTGGAAAACCCGTTGTGCGTCCCCGGTCAGGTGCAGCGACTGGTTCGGCGTGCCTTTACTCCCCCAGCACCACCGGTGGTGTGGACCGGATGCGATGCTGCTCCAAGTGTGACCACACCAGGCCGCCCGACACCATGACCCAGACCGCAACCGCCCCGATGGCCGTCAGCCCGTGCCACCGCGCGTTGCCCGCACCCGAGGCCGGGACGCGGACCAAGACGACAGCCAGGGCCAGAGCCAACCCGACGATGGTATCCAGCTGGAGAATCCACTCCAGTTCGCCCGCGGAGTCCATCCGGAACATGGTGGCGGATGCGCCGACCAACAGAGCACAGCCACCGACAGCCACGCCGACGATCCGAAGCAACCACCGCCACATACCGAAGCCCTCCGCCACCTAACGACCAAGCTCAGCGGAGCGGCCCGCCGAGGACAGCCTTGATTGTACCAGAATGCGCCGCGGCGGCCCGGGGCCGCTGCAGCGCGAGGTTAGGCGGGGACGCCCGTGTACTCACTCAGGCAACGCCGGATGACCTCGATTGCCACCGCGAGTGGCATAGAGCTCGCGTTCGGATAGTCGCCCTCGCGATAGAACCCGTCGGAATCGCGAAACCCGTCCGACGGCAGGTTGCCGGCATGGTCGGCCACGTCAAAGCTCCAGCCGTCGTGCCTCGCCCGGAAGTAGAGTTCGCGGCCGAGGACAGTGCCGAACGCCTGGACCGGAGCGGCGCCGTACACCTCGAAGGAGGTGCCGAACTCGGGGGCCGTGACGAGCAGCCGATGAATACCATCAGGGTCCGTTCGGACTTCCACTGAGAACGCCTCCCGCTGCCGAACGTTTGAGTTCACCCGCGGACGGAAGCGGGCGAAGCGCGCTATACGCCGTCGGGTGTAACGAATGGTTCGGGCGCATTGCGCGGCCGCATTTCCCGGCCAGCCGGGTCAGTGTCCAGAACTGATTCGTGCAGCCCCGCAATCGTCTTTCGCGTTGGCTCAAAGTCGTCATCTGTTTCTACGAGTGCCCAGCCAATGTCATTGACGCTTGGCTCGGATATAGACGGGTCCGCCAGCAAGCAGCAGATGTCGAAGAGCAATCGGGCCTGCACGCCGCGCGTTAAGTCAACAATGTTCTCGCGGGATGCACCAGCAGCGAGCATTCGCGCAAGGGCGTGCCCGACGCCTGCGAATGGCTGACTAGCGTTCTGCTTGTAGTTCGAAATCTCCTGGTCAATCCACGCGTCGTCGCTCTCCGAGACTACCCGCTTCCATGCTTGGCGAAGAAACAAAAAGCGATGAAGCTGATTGATGCCTTCCGAAACCTGCGAAGCAGCCCAGCTTTCAGGATCTCGGGCACCAAGGTCGCGGAACAGTTCGGCAAGCTTCTTCTCGTCATCTGGAACTGGCACTGCTTCTCCTTTGCGCCCTAACGGTAGCGATCACGGGGGACGGGTGAATGACTTGCAAGCAGTCCGAGAAACGCGACTCCCGTCCTCCCGTGCATTTCATGGTTCTGCCTTGGTTGGCAAGGCAGGCGGTCTCTAATTTGTATCGATATCAAACATCTCCAAAACATTGGGAGGATACAGACGCGAGTTGATCTGAACCAATTCACGAACCGTGCTCCCGCAGTTTCCCACCTTGCGATCCGGGTCCGCACCTCGCTCAAGCATGATCCGAATTAGGTCATCGCGGGGTACTAGTTCGCCATACCCGTGAAGTGATGGCCAGAGACCTTCGTTCGGATCGATCCCCTTGTCAAGAAGACGTACAGTAAAGGCGATCCAATCATCATGAGTGCTTTCGTTGCAGAACGCACGTGCAATGCACATCTGAATGACTGAATGCCGCGGGCCACCAGGCATGACGGCAGATGGATTTGCCCCACGATCCAGCAGATGACCGGCAAGTTCCAGATTGAAACATTGCAACGCATACATCAGCGGCGTCTTGTCACGTACAAGTCGATTGTGAAAACCATGCGTTTCGATCGCCTCGTCATCCTTGTCGAGAATCGAGTCCAGAGTTTCCCAGTCGTCGTCCTCAATCGCCTTGAACATAAGTTTGATGTCGGATGTTTCATCGGCAATGACGAGTGGCCTAACGCCAAAGATCAACAGTGGTGGAGCAACGCTGAGTTGTGGTCACAAAAAAAAGGAATCATGCCCCGCCGTCTGCTGCAGCGTCTGGTTCGGCGTGCCATGTCTATTCGGACGCCAACACCACCTCGACATCCAACCCCGACTGCATAGCGGCCCGCCGAGCGTGTTCGCCGTTGTTGCGACGAGCTTCAGCGAGTTGGTCGTCTTTCACGACCACCTTGGCAACCTCGCCACCGACCAGCGAATCGTACGCGACCACGATCCGCTCGACCGTAACGTGTGCGAAGCAGTCGCGGATGACTTGTATTGCGGCGTCCCGATCCATCAGCACCTCCGCCGTCGAAGAACTATGACTTCAGAACCGGTTTAGTCGGCGTCTCCCGTTCACCGCTTTGTTCGGTGCCGTGCGAGTCGTTGGGGTCGATAGCTTCGTTGCGGACTGGGCGTATCATCCCCAATGCGAACACGAGCCCAAGGAATCCCCCAAGATAACTTGCGTTGTGAATATATGCAACCCGAACGAATGACGACATATCTGTGATATTACGCTCGTGGAATGCCCATGCCCATGATGAGTAGTCGGCGTCTGGGCCGCGCCACAGTCCATATCCATATCCGGCGATGCCGAAGGCTAGGCCGAATACGATGATGCACACGATTCCTGTTCGAATTTGGCAAAGTGCTCGATCACGAGGTTGGCCTGGAAGCAGTCGTCGAGCAAGAAACCATGCGGCGATAAACCCAACCCACCACGTTGCAAGAAATCCGATCGTAGATGCGAACACACGGTCTCCAAGACCAAAGTCGGCGTACCGAAACTGCTCGAATTTCAGCTTGGTGAAGTACTCAGGGGATATCGAGTACGTAATTTGGTCATGCAAAATACCGTAGATGCCAGCGATGATGCCTCCAACGAGTGCGACGCAAATCATTGGTTTGACGTCCGCCAAAGCAATTTGTGGGACAATGTATTTCAACACGTACGTCGCCCGAGAAGGTTTGAAGCAGAGAACGCAAAAGCTCAGCGGACCAGCTCCCCGACAACAGCCTTGATTGTACCAAAAAGCGTCGCGACGGGCCGGGTCCGCAGCAGCGCGAGGTTAGGAGTCGGCCGGCCCGAGGGGAGTTTCACGGAACTCGGGCAGAAACTCCTCAATGACCGTCGCCGGCGGGGCCCCCAACCTGTGCAACGTCTCTCGCAGGAACTCCAGCCCGGCCACGCGGTTGGTCAGGACAACATCGATGCCACAATAGACGATCGATCTCCCTTCGCCAAGCTGCTGACCACCACCGGTCACTCGGCCCAGCCTGGTGGCCGCGAAGGCGGCGATGAGCGGGTCCTCGTAGCGGTCGCCGCGCTCCCGCGGGGCGAGGGGCTCAGGGATGCGGACGAAGACGAAGTGTTCGCCGCGCGTCCGGGCGTCGAGGGCGAAGTCCTGCATGACGGCCACACGGTTGGCGATCTCAGGGGACGGCGACGCCATCGGTGTGTCCTCCTCCGCCGCCTAACGTCTCGGCGGCCAGTAACCGTTGACTTCAAAACCGACGTGATCCGCCGCTCACGTTCAACCGTTTGTTCGGTGCTCGGTTGAAGTTACGGTCAGCCCAGCTTGCCGAAGGTAATGGCATATCTGTGGTTCAATATATTCATCGCGATTTGTTCCGTGAAGAGATATTGTCAGCGTGATCGCATGGCCGCTGACCGACGCGTTGATGTGATACGGGACAAATCCCTCCATAATGTAGTCCACGAATTCCACATCACACGATTCCAATTTGGGCGGTGTCACGCCTCGTCGGCGACTGCGGGCGGACCAGCCAAATTGAAGTTGCCCATCGTCGGTAGTCGAGAATAGCGATTCGAGTTCAATCGGGTCTGTCTCCGATTTTGCATGGATCAAAACGGTTGCGGATGGGTCAAATTCGACTGAGAGCAACGTGCCCGGTGGAATGTCATCTTTTGTAAGTTCGGAACCGAGCAGAATCGGGATCCCAGAATCCGGGATGCGGCCGCCCATCTCTATGCCGCGTACCTCGGTATTGATCTCCGATCCATCCGGGCGAGTCAGCCACACATCATCGCCAATCTTGATACGAGCGTCGGAGGATCGTGGGATTCCCGGAGCTACCACGCAGCCGCGATCCGCGATCTGAAAGACGTCAGCGACCCGTGACAGGAGTTTGCGCATCTCTCATGCACCGAACGCTACGCATCACCCGCCGGAAGGGGCGCGCGTGACGTTGATTTGACGACGAGACCCGACCGCCCATTCCGGTCGGGTGCATGCGCTGGTTCGCCACATTCGTTCAGAGAAGGTCATTGAACTCCTCAACTGTCAAGCCAACCTGTCGAATGA
>JBJHCD010000540.1:0-4831 GCA_050485845.1 Pirellulaceae bacterium
GCCCTGCACGCATACCGCGAGGAAACCAGTTTCAGCCCGATCGACTTTGACTACGTCTGCTCGGTCGCTCGCACTCTGGGCGTCACCTTGGCACGAACTCGGCAACAACTGGCTCTCCGAGTGGAGCATCAGCGTTTGCGAGAGAAGTATGGGGGATTTGACGAGCTGATTGGCGAGAGCCAGCCGATGCAGGACCTGAAGTCACGGATCGTCCGCGTCGCGCAGGCCGCCGGCTGCGTGCTGATTCGAGGTGAAAGCGGCTCCGGGAAGGAACTGGTGGCTCGAGCCGTCCACCGAGCCAGTCCGCGGGCGGACCGAGCCTTGCTGGCAGTCAATTGCGCCGCAATTCCTCGCGAACTGATGGAGAGCCAACTCTTCGGACACAAGCGGGGCGCTTTTACCGGGGCGGAGTCGGATCATGTCGGTTGGTTCGAGCAAGCCGAGTCGGGGACGCTCTTTCTGGACGAGGTCGGTGAACTGACGCTCGAAGGCCAAGCCAAACTACTGCGAATCCTGGACGGTCATCCCTTCCTGCCGGTCGGTAGCACGAAAGAGGTCTCGGTCGATGTTCGAGTGATCGCGGCAACTAATCGCGATCTCAGCGACTTCGTGCGCGAGGGGCGATTCCGCGAAGACCTGTACTATCGGCTCAGCGTCTTCGAACTCCATGTCCCCCCTCTTCGAGACCGGGGAACCGATCTGGAGCGGCTGGTCGATTTCTTCCTCGACCACTTTCGCGCACAGCACGGTCGCCCCCAGCTGGAACTGACCGAATCAGCTCGGAAGAAACTGCTCACCTACCCTTGGCCAGGGAACGTTCGGCAACTGCGGAATGTCCTGGACAGTGCCGTCGTGATGGCCGAGGGGGAGATGATCGAATCGGCCGACTTGGGGCTCCGCGACGCCGGAATCGAAGAACTCGAAACGCTGCGAATCGACCTCTGGGAACGCCGCCTGATTCGCGAGGCCATGGAGCGGACGTCGAATAACATCTCCGAAGCCGCCAAGCTGCTCGGAATCGGCCGAGCCACCCTTTATCGGAAACTGGACGAACTCAAGGCCGAAGCCTGATTCGCCCGGACAACTGGGCAGTTGGGAAACGGGGCAGCCTGGCGACCAACGGCTCGGCACGCGAGCCGCCGGTCCCAACGCCTTGAGTTACGGCCGAGCCACCGGACGAACGGATTGGCCCGAGCTACCGCAGTTGGCCGCTCTTCCTGATGCGAACCGGCTTTCTGGTCTGCCCGGTTTGACTTCCCACTCGCTCAATCTCCTTCACCACGTCCATTCCCTCGACCACGCTTCCAAAGACGACGTGCTTGCCGTCCAACCACTCCGTCTTGGCCGTGGTGAGAAAGAACTGGGAACCGTTGGTATTGGGGCCTCGATTGGCCATGGAGAGGATCCCTGGTCCGGTATGCTTCAGCTGAAAGTTCTCGTCCGCGAACTGCTCGCCGTAGATCGATTTTCCGCCGGTTCCGTTGCCTTTCGTGAAATCGCCCCCCTGGGCCATGAAGTTCGGGATGACTCGATGAAAAATACTTCCCTCGTATCCGAAACCTTTCTCACCGGTACAGAGGGCCCGAAAGTTTTCGGCGGTCCGCGGCACCACATCGCTCCGCAATTCCATCACGATACGCCCGGCAGCCTCGTCACCAATCATCACATCGAAAAATACAATGGGATTCTTCGCTCGAGCTTCGTCTTCCTGCTGGGCCACGACGGTCCCAACGCCGACGAGCAGCGACAGCAAGGCCGCAAGCGCTCCGGTCACTCCCTTCGACCACCCGCTTACCATGCTCCCTCCAAGACTCCCGCCTGTTACCGGTTCCACCATTCCCACCATCGCCATTCCGTCCTTCTTCATTACACGGCCTCCCTGAACATCATCACACATGGAAATCAATTCAACCTACGAAGTCGCCAGCCAAGTCAGCAGCTGAGTTGCCGGCTGGAAGGGTCGGCCCACTCGAGCCGATCTTGCCGGCGAAGTCAGCCTACTGGGAGCGACAGGTCCTGGCAACCGGAGGAGCCTTGGGAGGACCGACGACGGGGAAGTCCGACGATGGGGAGGACGGACTGGCAAGAGCGACGATGTGGCAAGGCCAATTCGAGCGTGGTAGCATGGGCGGGGTATTGGCATGTTTCATTTCTGACTCGCGAGAGGACAGCCCTGATGCGTTTTTGGCACGATTCGACGCTTCGCCCCCGCCTGCAATCCCGACGTCTTCACCGGGAGATCCTGCTCCTGGGCGTTTTCTTCCTGGGCTGCCTGCTGCTGGAAGCAACCGCGTCTCGAGCCCTCGCGGACACCTGGACTCGATTCCGGGGACCGAACGGACAGGGGGCCGTGGAAACCGAACTCCCCGCCGCTTTCCAGGCGGACGACATCCGCTTCAAGGCCCAACTGCCAGGAACCGGACACTCCTCACCCGTGATCTGGGAAGACTTGCTGTTTGTCATGAGCGCTGATCCCCAAACGGCGACGCGCTACGTTGTTTGCCTGGACGCGAACACGGGGGAGCAACAATGGATTCGCGAGTATCCCTCGCAGCCCCATACGCTGCATCAGTACAGCAGCTATGCCTCCTGTACACCCGCCGTCGACGAAAGCCGCGTTTACGTGGCCTGGTCCTCGCCCGACGAGACGACGCTCCTTGCCCTGAATCACGACGGTTCGGACGCCTGGCAACTCGACCTCGGTCCCTGGGTCAGCCAGCACGGCTTCGGCACTTCTCCCATGCTCTATGAGGACCTGGTCATCTTCTTCAATTCGCAGGATGGCGAAGGAGCCCCGGGCGTAACGGAGCCGGGGCCCGCCTACATGCTGGCCTGCGATCGAGCCACGGGGCGGGAAGTCTGGCGAGCACCACGGACCGCCACCACGGTCTCCTACAGCGTTCCCTGCATCTATCAACCGGAGGGGGGCGAGCCGGAACTGATTGGCTGCCAGAGCAACGAGGCGCTCTTCAGCCTCGACCCACGCACCGGGAAGGAAAACTGGTCCATCAACGTCTTTCGGATGCGGACCGTCAGCTCACCGGTGATTGCCGGCGGTTTGATCTTCGGATCCGTCGGCTCGGGAGGAGGGGGGAATTACCTGGTCGGAGTTCGCCCAGGAAAGGACGCCGAGGTCGCCTACGAGGTCCGAAGTTCCGCTCCCTACGTCCCGACCTCCGTGGCGCTGGGCGATCTGCTCTTTCTCTGGAGCGACGGAGGCATTGTCAGTTGCCTCGACGCGGCCACCGGAGAACGGCACTGGGTGGAGAGAGTTGGAGGGAAATACTTCGGATCGCCCATCCGGGCCGGAGACAAGATTTACTGCATTGAGGAGGGTGGGACGCTCGTCACCATCGCGGCGGATAAGGAATTCCGACTACTGGGCAAAACGGAACTCGGCGAAGAAAGCAACTCGACCCCCACCGTCTCCGGAAACCGGATGTACCTCCGAACGCTCTCCCAGATCATCTGCGTCGGCAAGCAGGATTCGTAACGAGAGCCAGAAAGCAACAGAGAGAAAAACGGAAAGAAAGAGAAAGAAACAGACCACGTGGCTCCGGACGAATTTTGGATTGATGTCGGGGGGACGTTCACCGACTGCTTCGCGCGCCGGCGGGACGGCACTCTCCAACAACAGAAATGGCTCAGTTCCGGCGTCGTCAAAGGGACCGCCACATTCGTTTCTCCGACCGAGTTGATCGATCCCGCCCGACGGGACGATCCACCCCAATTCTGGCTCGGCTACCCGCTTCGCTGCCGATTGCCCAGCGGAGAACTTTCTCCCGCCATCGCCGTCTCCGACTTCGACCACCACTCCGGACGACTGCGGCTCGCCCAGCCGCTTACTTGGCCCGAGCCGGCTAGGCCCGAGCCGGCATCGGGGCAAGGCCCGACCATGTCCGGGAAACGGCGCGAGAATTCGAATGGCAACGGCGACTCGATTGGTGGCGGCGAGTCGAATGGAGACGCGCCGGCCCAGGCCGACTTGGTCCAGGGACCCCGCATCTCCTATGAGCTGGGTGGGGACGAGGAGGCACCGATCCTGGCCATTCGCCACTTCCTGAAGCTGCGGCGGGACGACCGGATTCCTCCCGTCCGCGTCCGACTCGGGACCACGCGAGGCACCAATGCACTGCTCACCCGCCGAGGAGCCCGCGTGGGGCTGGTGACCACGCGTGGATTTCGCGATCTCTGGAGAATCGGCCACCAAAACCGTCCGCACCTGTTCGAACTTGACATCGAAAAACCCCCGCCACTCTCCCATGCCGTGGTGGAACTGGACGAACGAGTCGCGGCCGATGGCTCCATCCTGCTACCGCTGGACCTGGAGATCGCTCGCCAGGAATTGCTCGAGTTGTCCCGCCAAGGGATCGACTCGATTGCCATCTGCCTGATGAATGCCTTCGTCCAGCCCGAACACGAACGGCAGTTGGCCGAGATCGCTCGAGAACTGGATTTCGCGGAAGTAAGCGTTTCGTCCGAACTGGCTCCGCTGATCAAGCTGATTGCACGCGGAGACACGACGATGCTGAACGCCTATCTGAATCCGATCCTGCACCACTACCTGGCTCAACTGCGGCGGTCGCTCGGTCCCGAGTCGGAACTGCGCGTCCTTTCGTCGGCCGGCGGGTTGCTGCAAGCCGACTCCTTCCGAGGAAAGGACAGCATTCTCTCCGGCCCGGCCGGGGGCGTGGTCGGCTGTCGGCGCCTCGGCCGGCGCATCCTCCAGCCCCTCGAAGGCGGCAACGATGCGGTCGCGCAACTCGCGGAACCAGTCGGCCGCGCGGGCCTTGCGAGCGTCGAAGTCGGGTTCGGTCATGGGAGCCTCCGG
>JBJHCD010000541.1:0-4828 GCA_050485845.1 Pirellulaceae bacterium
ACTTGGAATCTCGTAACGAGCGACAAATCGAGCGACAAATCGAGCAACTAGTCAACCGGAATCACGGGCTCCACGCGCCACAGATCAACATCTTGATACAGACTCACAGCCCGGTCACCCACGCCATCCACGTTATTGCGGTAGGCGTAGTGTTCGGTAAGCTGCCAGAGTGGAATGACCGTGACTTCCGAGTACACGATTTGATGAAGCTCGAGCAAACGATCACGAACTTCCCGCCACGAGCGGGCTTGCCGCAATCGCCGCAGGGCCAAGCCCACATAAGCGTTATTGGAGCCAACCAAACCATCGCGAGCGAGCAGACGTTGGGCGTCCAGCATCGGCTCCTGAACCATCACCGCTGAATACAGCAGGTCCCATTGATCATCCGTGGGGCGGACCTGACCGGCGGGCAATTGCTTCAGTTCGCAAGGGATCTCCAAGCTCTGCAGCTGCCCAGCGATCACGGTACAGGCGAAACGGGCAATCGCATCTTCGGGATGAGCCAGAATGAGCGGCTTGAACTCGGGCGGCTCCTGCTCATTCTTCTCCGCCATTTGACGCAGCTGATTTTGAGCCATTTGGAACAGCAGCCTCGCGACACCGGGGTCAAACGGACGCTCGGCCAACCGATCGTCGTACCCGTAGGCAATCGGGTCGTCCGGGTTTCTGCCGGCCGGGAAGGGCCCCGTGATCACTCGGCATCCCGCCACGGAATTTCCGTCCAAAAGTCGATCGAGAATCGTCGTTCGCGGAATCGCATGGAGAATCGCTCGACGAAACGTCGGGGTATTCAAGAACGGGTTTTCGATATTCGGAATCAACATATGCAGCGTGGGCAGGGCGTACCTCCCGACCAAAACCGTTTGATTCGATTCGTCTCGATCCAGTCGAGCGGCATCGGCGGGGACCATCCGGTCAATCAGCAACACGTCACCACGCCGCAGCGCGGCCAGGGCCTCGGCGAAGTCTTCGAAGTACACTTCCTGAATCTCGGCTGGCGCCGCATGTCCCTCGGTCGGGTTCTCGTCCTGGCGGGTGAAACGGAGGATCCGTTCTCCCTGCTCGGCCAGTTGGTACGAGACCAGGGAACTCGCCCAAGGCGGCGGCTGTTCGGCTGCGAAGAGGGGGACCTGCAGCAGTCCCTCTGGGACGACATGCGGTCGCCTCAGGTTCGCCTCGACTCGCGTGGCCCCGGTAACTCGAACGCTCTCCAGAATCTCCGCCCAACCTTCAACGTAATGGGGTCCACGGACATCGGCTAATTCGAGCAACCGCTCGGAAAGATCGTACCCACTGACCATGTGGGGAGGAGACGAGGAGTTTTGGCTGCTGGCGATTTGGAAGGCCAGTTGCAGGTAATCATCGCTCCGTTCGATCTCTCCCAGCGGACTGATGTACCGGCCTCCTTCTGGTCCGGGGCCCTGCAGTTCAACGAGCTGCCGACTGACAAGTCGGCCGGCGCGGCGCGAAGCCCAATCGGTCGTGCTGCCGACATCCAGCGACTGGGCTCGCTGGGTCACCGCCACGGGAACGATCGAGTAGCGGCGGAGAGCCTCGCGGGCCACCTGAATTCCCCCTTCCACTTCGGGCCAGATACGCAGCATTTCTCGAACTGCTTGCTCTGCTTCCTGCCATTTCCCCTCGTCCAACAATTGCCGAACCTGATCCCGCTTGCGGCCAGCCAGTTCCTCCAACCGCCGACGGGCGTCATCCAAGGCCGGCAATCGCACGCTGGAGTAGCGTCGCTGGTAGCGGCGGAGAGACGTCCGAGCCAGCGAATAGTCGCCGGATGCAATCTGCTGCTGGAGCAACGTGCCGATCACCGTGGAAAGAGCCGACGTCACGCCCCGACCGGAACTGCTGGCGTATTCGCGATTCCGAATGAACAGTTCTTCCAGCGTGGAAAGGGCCTCGGCGTAGCGTCGCTGCGTGACATAGTAGCTGGCATTAACAAACAGAAAATCCTGGACGCTCCGTTCGAGCCCCGCGACGTCGGGATATTGGTCCTGGAGAAAGAGGAAGTGGCGGAATGCCTCGTCAAACTCACGCTCCCGTGTCAACCTCCGCGCCTCGGCCAAGACCATTTCCTCAAACAAGTCAACTCGCTCGATGTTCGCCCATCGAATCGATCGTTCGTTGGCCGGGTCACTCAATAAGCGGACTCTCAACGAACCGCTAGTCTGCGGCGTGATCCGCCGCACGGGCAAGTCGAGTGGCTGGATGCGGTGCTGCGAACCGTCCACCTTCACGGTGATCAGATCGTAGGGCTTCCGCGAGTAGATCGGCCCTTCTTCCACCACGATATCGTCATCATCGTCATCGCCGGCGTCGCCATTCTCATCGACGTCCGGATCGGCATGTTCCTCGGCATCCCCGTTTGCGGGCTGGGCCCAGGCCTCGATGCCATTTCCCATCCCAATAACGAGAAGTGCCAGCAGGCCAAGCAGCCAGGAATACCCGAGTTGTCGCGGCAACATGGAAACCATAGTTTCTCCGACCATGCACTATTCCAGGAAGGGAAGGCGATGCAGCGTGCCGTCGGGGCCCGCGACCCACAAGTAATTGTCCGCTCGGACCGGCCCCCGTCCGATCGGTTCATCCAATTCATGATGCCCACGTTCGGTTCCGTCTGCTCCCGAGACGCGCCACACGACACCCTCGACCGAGGCCAGGATCAAGTCCCCATCGACTTCCAGGACCCCGGACACGGCGCCGTGGGACAAAGGTGACTTCCAACGCTGCTTGCCGTCGGGCCCGTAGCAGTGCAAACCGTCGGCGTCGGTGGACAGCAAGATTTGATCTCCGACGACCTGTGGCCCCCAATCAACTCGTCCCTGCAGCGTCTCGGTCACTTCCAAAGCCAACCTGGGAAGCCGGAAGCCGAGCAGAACGTCCTCGTCGCTTCGGCGAGCCACGCCCATGGCGAGCGTGTCGGGAGCGACCAGTCCGGTCACCAACCGGTCCTCCAATCGCGCGGTCTCCAGGGCGTCCAGGTGAGGTCGCCCCGTGGTGACGATCCCAACCCGAAACAGACTCTGCTGATCGTCGGCGATCACGAATTCCCGCTGATCGGGCTGAATGGCGGCGGGGGCTCCCCATTTCACCTCCGAGCCCGCTCGCAGTTCGGGATGGAACGGCAAGACCTTATGGTCGCCCGTCGCCAGGTCGAGTAGCGAAATTCTGCCGCTGAGCAGTGGAACGAGCACCCCGTCTTGGAGCACGAGGGGAGAAGTGGCCGCCTGACTTTCGGGAATGTTCAATCGCAACTGGCGCATCGGCCGAGTTGGCTGTTTGGGGTCGAAGAACAGGATGCGACCAGCCGGGCTGAAGATGGCATGGCGTCCATCCTTCAGCGGCAGGACCGCGTCATAGACCAATCCTGCCCCCTGGCGTTCTCCGGACGATTCCGCCAGACCGCTCCGCAACTTGTCGGCGGTCGCAGCCACGGCACTCCCCAAGGCGGAGAGTGACGTGACCCCGCCGGCTTCTCCAGCCACCAAGGAGAGTGAGGGAACGCCGAGATCGGTTTGCCAGAACACATTTTTTCCCGTCTCGGCGTCGACCGCGGAAACACGGACACCCGGCGCCCGCTCGGGACGCCGCACGTGCACAATCGCCGGTCCGACACGCTGCAGCGGAGCGATGAAGCTGTCCCGGTTGAATTCGACCCAACGTCGGGAGAGTTGAGCTTGCGCGGCTTGCACGTCGTAGCGGACGAGTCGCTCATCCGCCACCCAGAGTCTCCCTTGATCCACCAGGGCGTAAGCCCGCTGAGGCTGCTGGCGGGTTGGCGATTGGGGACTAATGTCCTGGGTAACGGGGGGAGTCTCTTCCGGTTTCACTTCGAGCACATGGATCGCCCCCACGGTGGTGGTTACCAGCATTCTGCGGCGAGCGACCATGGGGGACTCGACCACATGTCCCGGGAGCCGAATGGGGGACTGAGCCGGCCCGGTGATCATTCCGTCCCCATCCAGTTCGAGAACGTGCAGGTAGCTGTAGTCGGGACCGGCATTGATGACCAGGAAGAGATAGCCTGCCGACACGACCGGAGGTGCCAGGATGGTTCCCTGCCTGTGCCCGAGGTAATAGACGCCGCGGCACTCCATCGAGTTGGTGGAGATCAGGTAGAGATTGTCAGTCTCGCCGACCTGATAGAGATAGTTGGTGCGAGTATCCGCTCCGGGCGAGACTTGAATCGTCTGCTGCAGATTGGTCTGACGACGACTCTCGCCCGACTGGGCATCCAAGTTCCAAACTTTTCCATCTTCCGTTCCGACAAAGACTTGCTCGCGCCAAATCACCGGAGGATGGAAGGGCTGACCGATCGGTGTTCTCCAGACAAGCTCTCCGGTTCGAGCGCGAAGTCGGAGGAGTTCGTTGTTCGCCACGTGTGAGACGAGCACATCGGCCCGCGGATCCTCTCCGAAACGGCGCGGATGCAGTTCGGCGTCAAAGCCGACAAACCGGCGCCAGAGGACCTGCCCCCGCTCGGCGTCCAGTCCGTAAACGGAGCCGAGTGCCAAGACCACGACGGTTTCTTCGCCCAGGTTCGGAATGCCCTCCCCGGAACGAGTGAAGACCACCAGAGACTCCCCTTCGGTCGTCGGATCGTCCTCAATCCCCGAGACCTCGGACTGGATGACTTGGACCAAGTCCCGCTCGCGTTCTCCCACTTGATTGATCGCGCGGACCACGTCGGGATGACGCTCCAATCCGGGATACACGGCAACCAACTCGTCTCGTCGCCGATAGGCACCCCGCGTGTCACCGGAGGCCACCGCTTCGTTCATCTCCTCGACCGCCTTGGCCAACTCACGTTCCCGGT
>JBJHCD010000542.1:0-4820 GCA_050485845.1 Pirellulaceae bacterium
TGAACGCCGCGACCGGCCTACTGTTGATCTGGGGTACCTGGGGATTGGGCTCCCGACTGCGGAGGATGTCGGCCGAAAATCTGGACCGGGATCCTCGCTTGCGGGTGTTGCTGGATGGATTGAAGGACTATGCCATCGTGCTGCTGGACCGAGAGGGAAGGATCGTGGTCTGGAGCCGGGGGGCGGAGGCGATGTTCGGGTACAGCGAAGAAGAGATCCGAGGTCAGCCGATTCAGCGGATGGTCGTGGAAGATCACGCCACCGGGGAAAGGCATCGCCAAGAGATGGACCAAGCGGTGGCGGAGGGAAGGTGGGAGAGGGAGGCGTGGCGAACCCACAAGAATGGAACACGATTCCGGGCCAATATCGTGCTCGAGCCACTTTTTTGGCGAGGTCAACTGGACGGATTCGCCGAGGTAACTCGGGATCTGACCGAGCGGCAACGGTCCGAGGAGCAGATGCGTTCTTTGCTGGACGATCTGCGGCGGTCCAACAGCGATTTGGAACAGTTCGCCTACGTGGCCTCGCACGACTTGCAGGAACCGCTGCGAGGCGTCTCCGGATTTGTTCAGCTGATTCGCAAGCGTTACCATGGGAACCTGGATGCTCAGGCCGACCAGTGGATTGGCTTTCCTGAGGCACCAGCCCCCCTATGAAGGTGTTCCTCGGCCGGACCTGATTCTGTTGGACCTGAACTTGCCTCGGAAGGATGGCCGTGAGGTGCTGGCGGAAATCAAGGCCGATGACGAGTTGAAGTTGATCCCGGTGGTGGTCCTCACGACCTCGCAGGATGAGGTCGATGTGATCAAGTCGTATGGATTGCACGCCAATTGTTACATCGTGAAGCCGGTCGATTTCGAGCGATTCACCACGGTTGTCCAGTCGATCCAGGATTTCTGGTTCGCGGTGGTCCGACTTCCCAGGGACCCGTCCGATGAGTATTGAGAACGAGTTGACCGTCCTTTTGATCGAAGATAGTCCGACCGATGCCTTGCTGACTCGGGAGACTCTTGCCGAGGGAGGCGCGTCTCGGGTGCTGCATGTCGAGTCGCTGAGGGAGACGACGGAGCTTCTTCGGGGCAGTGTCAGTCCGTCCGTGGATGTCGCCCTCTTGGATCTTGGGCTGCCGGATGGCGAAGGTTTGGATTCCCAGCGTCGCTTGCGGAAATGGTGCCCCGAGTTGCCGATTGTGGTTCTGACGGGCTTGGCGGATGAAGAAATCGGTTTTCGCGCGGTTCAGGACAGGGCTCAGGATTACGTTTCCAGGGGAGAGTTGGGGGGGGCGCGAACTGGCTCGGGTGGTCCGCTTCGCGGTGGATCGTCAGCGGCTACGGAAGGAGTTGGACGATAGCCGGCAAAGTTTTCAGCTCTTTGTGCAAGGCGTTCGTGATCACGCGATTTTCATGATGGATCCCCAAGGGACGATTACGACCTGGAACGAGGGAGCGGCTCGGATTCAGGGGTATGCCGAGGAAGAAGCGATCGGCGCCAATCATGACATCTTTTTTCCTTCGAACGACCTGAAAGCGGGAGCGCCCGGTCGGCTGCGCGAGTTGGCAGCTTCGCAAGGACATGTGAGCGAGGAGGGATGGAGGTTTCGCAAGGATGGAACTCCGTTTTGGGCCAATGGTTCGCTGACGGCACTTCGCGATCCGGAGGGAGAACTACTTGGATTCTGCCAGGTGCTGAGGGACCTGACCGAGAGGAAGTCATCCGAGTCGGCTCGACAACGTTCGGCCGACTTGCAGGCGGCAATCTTGAACTGCCTGCCCGCACATATCGCCTTGTTGGACCGGGATGGCAACATCGTGGTGGTCAACGAGTCCTGGAGGAAGTTCGCTTCGGCCGCCGTCCCTCAACCGGAAAAACTTGGAGTCGGAGTCAACTACCTTGAGATTTGCGACCGTTCGTTTGGTGAGTGTTCCGAGGAGGCCAGTGACGCGGCGGAGGGAATCCGCGCGGTTTTACGAGGCGAGAAAACAGAATTCACTCTGGAATATCCCTGTCATTCTCCCACGCGAAAACAGTGGTTTCGCTTGATGGTGACACCACTTTACGTGGCGGGACGAATTGATGGCGCCGTGGTGATGCATGTCGACGTCACGTCGCGAAAGCTACAGGAAGAGGCTTTGGCGGCGAGCGAAGAGCGTTTTCGGCTCTTGTCTCGCGCGACCAGCGATGCCATTTGGGACTGGGACCTACAAAGGAACACGGTATGGTGGAATGAGGGATTTGAATTACTGTTCGGCTACAGTCGAGACGAGGTGGAGAACACGGTCTCCTCGTGGACCGACCGGATTCATCCAGAGGACAAGAGTTGGGTCATTCCCGACATTTACGCCGCGATAGAAAATGGGGAGGAGGTCTGGTCGGGGGAGTATCGATTCCTTCGGAAAGATGGGAGTTACGCCGTTGTCCTGGATCGCGGGCATATCATCAGCGACTCGGAAGGCCGTGCTGTGCGAATGATCGGCGGGATGACCGATCTGACGGACAAAAAGCATCTGGAAGCTCAACTCTATCATAGTCAGAAGATGGATTCGATCGGGCAATTGGCCGGTGGGATTGCACACGATTTCAACAATCTTTTGACCGTCATCAACGGCTACAGCGAACTGCTGCTGGGAATGTGTCCGTCCGGCGACGAGAAACGCCAAATGCTGGCTCAAATCCACGACGCGGGCGAACGGGCAACCAATCTCACGCGTCAATTGTTGGCGTTCAGCCGCAAACAGGTCCTGGTTCCCCGAGTCCTCGACCTCAATCAGACCATCGACGACATCCGCAGGATGCTGGGCCGACTGATCGGCGAAGACATCCAGATCATTGTGACGCTCCGTCCCGATGTCTGGCGGATTAAGGTTGATCCCGGTCAATTGGAGCAGGTCATTCTCAACCTCTCCATCAACGCGCGTGACGCCATGCCTCGAGGAGGTATCCTGACGTTGGAGACAGTCAACGAGTCAATAAGCCCGAGGCACGGCGGCGATCGAATGGAAGTGCTGCCCGGACGCTATGTCGCGCTCCGGGTATCCGACACCGGTTGTGGAATGACACCCGAGGTGATGGAGCACATCTTCGAGCCGTTTTTCACGACCAAGGAGTCCGGCAAAGGGACCGGGTTGGGATTGGCCACCGTGTTCGGCATCGTGAAACAAAGTGGCGGACATATCGAGGTTGAAAGCGATATCGGCAAGGGGACCTGCGTGACGTTCCTGTACCCCGCGAACTTCGAGGGGGTCGGCCCAGACTCCTCAACCCCCTCCAGCGTCGTCAAGGGAGGGGAAACGATCCTGTTGGTGGAAGATGAGTCGGGGGTTCGCGGAATTGCTCGACTGGCACTCGAATCGCAGGGCTATCGAGTCTTGGAGGCGGAGAATGGCCAAGTTGGAAAAACTCTGTGCGAAAAGCATGGCGAGGAAATCAGTATCGTGGTCACCGACGTGGTCATGCCGGGGATGAGTGGTCGAGAGATGGTGGAGTCGATTCGACTGCGGAATCCCCGAGTCAAAATACTGTACATGAGCGGCTACACGGATGACGCGGTGGTTCGGGCCGGAGTGATCGATCAATCCGATGCGTTCATTGAGAAACCTTTCTCTCCCCTCGCACTGGCTCGAAAAGTTCGTGAAGTTCTGGACCAAACTCCCCATTGATTCGATGAAATGTTCGATTCGGCGAAATGTTGGTCGCCGACGAGTTCCGACCACGCGGGCCCCGGGATCGCCATCATGGGGCGGCGTTGAACTGCCAGGATACGCCGAATCGATCCTGGATCCAGCCGAACTTCTTGCTGAACGGGTAGGTGTCCAAGGGCATCAAGACCCGACCCTGCTCCGAAAGCGCGTGGTAGTACCGGGAAATCTTCATTTCGTCGGCCGAGGTGACGTAGAGTGAAGTGGCGGGCGTAAAGGTGAAATCGTGCTTGACGGGACTATCGATACAGAAAATCCGTTGGCCGCTGAGCGACAACGTCGCCATTCTCACGGACCCTTCAGCCCCCGGTTCATCCGGACCATATCGGTCGATCTCGACGATTTCCGAGTTCTCGAACAACTCGACATAGGTCGTCATCGCCTGTTCGGCTTGGCCGGAAAACATGAGAAATGGGGTGACTACCGGGTCGGTCGGCAACGGGGGGCGGTCTGTCGGCTTGTCCGAGTTGGCGGGGGAGTCGGTCGATCGTTCGGATCGTTCCACTTGTTGGCTCCGCCCCGAAAATCCCCACATCCCGAGTGACAGGGAAGCGGCCGAGAAGGCCCCCACCTTCAGCAATGCTCGTCGGTTCGTATTCATTGGTGGATGCTCCAAAAAAAGTGCTGAGGAATGGCTAATTGAGGGTGGCTATTTGGATCAGGTTGCCACAGGTGTCGTCCAAGACGGCGGTAACGACCGGCCCCAGATCGACGGGAGGCTGAGTGAAATGGACTCCGGCCGCCTGCAGTCGCTCGAATTCTTCCCGGACGTCGGCTACCCCAAACGACGTGAAGGGAATCCCATCACTGACCAGGGCCTGCTTGAAGGGCCGAGTGGCCGGGTGTTCGTCCGGTTCCAGAAGCAGCTCGGGGCCATCGGGATGCTGTGGATCGACCACCGTTAACCAGCGGGCGTGTCCCAGGGGAATGTCCTGTTTCTTTTGGAACCCGAGCTTTTCCGTGTAGAAGTTGAGTGCCTTCTCTTGATCGTCCACATAGACGCTGGTGACCACGATTTTCATGACCGCCCTTTCCTTTCGCTTGCCGGTCTGCCTTGATGATATGGTTCCAGCCGATGCGATCTCGGCCCTCCCCATCCGTTACTCGTTCAACTCATCCTCATGC
>JBJHCD010000543.1:0-4811 GCA_050485845.1 Pirellulaceae bacterium
CACCCCACACGGAGCAGATTTTTTGTTGGGAGGCGGACCTTCGACATTCTCCTGGAAGGGTGGGGGAGCCTTTGGGGCGACGACGAATGACGACACATACTGTGACGCGCAAGGCGAAAAGTCGACCTATGTTCTAGTGAGGCGTTGTGTGGCAAATCCGAACCAGCCAGCCGCAGGCCAACGTAATACCTTACCCAGCAGAGGAGATTTCCACATGAATTATGGTCGCCGCCGTCTCGGCATCGAGTTGCTCGAGTTCCGTCGATTATTGACGACCGTCTCCGTGGAGATTCCCATGGACCTGGAAGGGAATGCTGGTGGACAAGTGTTGACTCCCGTCATCATCGACGAAGCCATCGGCGTTCGGGCGGCGGAGATTCAAATTGAATTCGATCCGGAAATTCTGTCGGCTTCCTCGGCTTCGGTAGTTCCTGGTTCGGCCTGGGCGGACGCGGAAGATGTCCAGTTAGTGGCCAACGTGAGCGACGAGACTGGGACCATAGTCATCTTCGTGTTTGGACCGGAAGATCTCGATGCGACCGCGGGGAGTCTCGTCGATATCGCATTTACCATTCGGCCAGAAGTACCGGTCGGAACGACCACCGTAGTCGACTTGGTGGAGGTCCAATTGAATGAGGGACAGATTGAGGTCGATCCCGCTCCACTCCCTGGACCCGACCCAACCGACGGAATGATTACCGTCGTGGTGGCGGATGTGAGTGCTGGCATTGCTGGCCACGTCTATGCCGATACGAACGGCAACCATTTGGTCGATCCCCTGGAAGGCATTCCGGGCGCTCGATTGACCTTGATTCACTCCGCGACCGGAGATCAGTGGCACGCCGTAACGAGTGACGACGGGAGTTATGAATTCGCGGACCTGCCACATGGCCAGTTTGCCATTCTGCTTCAGCCACTGCCCGCTTACATCGAGGGTGGGCCCGGTGAGATTTCCATTGATCTAGCAGTAGGTGAACAGCTATCGGAGCAAAACTTCCGGCAGCTTGGACTGAGACCCGAATTCGTCTACGTCCGGTTGCTTACTACGTTATCGATGCCGATCGGATCCGAGTCCTGGAGTGAAACTTTGCGAAGTATTCAGCACGATGCGGACGAACAAGCCAGTTCCACCGCGCAGGTTCAGGAACAAACCGCCGTGGACGTTCAAGAAGCGATTCTTGAGCCGGGAGCCGAACTGGCAGTCACCAATGCGGCCATGGTGGACGTATCGGATGTCCTTCCAGACGTTCACATGGAGGGGGAAGTGGCTGAGGGCGAAGGAGGCTCCGCATTGCCATCGGGGACCGACTTGTTGGCCGCACCGGGTGAATGGAAGCCGATCGATGTCCATGTTGAGGCACCTCTCCCCGTTGAGGCGTACCCTGTCGGACTCCACCCACGCGATGATAACAATCTGTCAACTTCCAAGGCCACGGTCCGAAAGCCATACGGTCCGAGCGATGGGCCCCATCAACTTGATTCCCATACCGCGGATGTGGCACCCGTTTCTCGCGAGTCTTCGGAAATCGGCGCCAAGACGGACGAGGCCCTAAGACTTCTACTGGAGTCCGATGAAATGGCTCCTCTTGAAACCGTGATTCCACCGCGGGACTCGTCGCTCGCGACAACTTGCGCCGCCTCTGAATTATTGTGATCGCCCCTCGAGGTTGGTAGGCAAAATGATCGCGTTGTGCGGGTGAATTCTCTGATTGCCCGCGCCATCCTCCGGAAGTGCTCGGGGCTCGACGGCAATTTCGGCCTCGCAACTGGTTCTACGGCCCAGGGGGACGATGGGCACCTCCATCGTGACCGACCTTGAAACTTCGCGTGACGGCGCCGTCCTTCCGTCCTTGAGATCCGGTTATTGATCTTGAACGGACAGGCGAGATTCCCTAGAAGCTCCGTTCAGTGGTTCACGTCGGGGGCACTTCGGGGATGTGATAGCGCGCAGGTAGCGAACCTACGCCAGATGGGAAATCCGGGCTTTGGAGAGAAGGATATGGCTCGACGGCCACTTGCCATGGAGCGGCTCGAGAATCGCGAGTTGCTGGCTGTTCTGACATTTTCGGGCGACGCGATCGGCTTCCCATCGGAAATGTTGGCTGCTTCGGCGGAGATCGACGACGCCGAAGGCATTCGTGGTGCGGAAATCCATATTCGATATGACTCCCACGCACTCGTTGCAACACCCGCGTCCGTTCAACCTGGGTCCGTGTGGTCGGGAAACGCGATGGTTGTTGCAAACGTCGACGCCGAGGCCGGAATGGTCGTCGCTTATCTTTTCTCGACTCGCGAATTACCCAGCGTGCAGGGCACGCTGTTCGAGGTGGAATTTGAGGTTCGTGACAACGTCCCAGTCGATGGTCGGTTGGTCATGGAGCTGGCGGAAGCCCGACTTAATGAGAGAACCATCCAACTAAGATCAGCCGGCGCCGCGGATTCGAATGCCCCGTTTGACCACGTGATCAGTCAGATTCGCCCTCCCGCCGACGTTGGCGCTTCCACGGGCCATGCCGCTGCTTCGTTCGAATCCGAAACCAACTTGGGCGGACATGTTCCGGCGATTCCGGCGATTCCGGCGGTGGACACGTCAAACGCGGGCATCCAATTGAACACGACGAACTCGGTCGGTGAACCCCTGCAGCGGGGTCCCGCTACGAGCGGTGGGGCGACGGAACAGCCCCCGAGAATGGAATTGCCGGCGGACCGCAAGATACGGACAAGTGACGTGCCCGGCACGGGGCCGGTCCGACCATTTCAACACTTGACGTCAAGTCCTGATTCCGGAAATGGCACGCTGTCAATGACCGACCACAGCGACTTGCGGATCAAAATCGCCCCAAGGCCGGCATTTGATCCTCGCCATGTCGGCCCAGTGCCCGCCGGGGGGGGTACTCGAGAGCGACAAACCAATCACTTGACCCGCGAGGAGCTTCCGCTCGACGACCGCTCGAAAGGCTCCACGGACGAAGTCGCGGAGCTTTGTCATCCGCTTGGCGTTCCTTCACGAGTTGCTTCCTTCGACTTTCTAATGCGGCAGACTCAGAAATGGTCACCAGGCGCGTGATTCTGGAGATTGGTTCGGCAGACCACTCCCCAGGATACGCCGATTCACACGAAGGGGTTCAATGTTCGACTCCAAGAGGCTTCACGCCAAAGTACGTATCACGTCCCAGGGACGACTATCGTCCCGGAAACGTTCCATTGAGATTCGACCAGAAAGTTTGCTTGGTGCACTCCTGTTGGTCACGGTCGCCACGGTCCAAGCCGAGTCTCAATCTGCGCCGGATCGCCGCGCTGCACATTCCGGTTCCACATCGGCTCGGCAAATCGACCATTTCGACGAAATCGACGAAATCGACGATATCGGCGATGGAGAGCAATACTGGTCGGAGCATTCCCACGAGCCGATCTTGAACTCCATTCACGCCGGCGCGAACTGCCAGTGTGCGCGATGTGCGTCACACTCATCGGGTCAGTTTTGGGCAAGTGTGGATGCGCTCCTCTGGTGGACCGACAGTCAAACTGCTCCCCCCCTGGTCACCAGCAGTCCCGTCGGCACCAGTCCGGCCACGTCGGGCGTTCTCGGCCCATTCGACACGGAGGTCCTGTATGGCGGCGACCTCGCCAGCGGTGTCAATCCTGGGGGACGCGTCCAATTTGGCTGGTGGTTGGACGACTCGAATCAAGGACTCGAAGCAAGCTACCTGGGCCTTGGGCAATCCACGCAACGGTTCACCCGCGGGACTTCGGACACACCCATTCTGGCCAGACCCGTAATCAACGCTCTTACGGGAGAGGAGGCCGCTATGCTGGTTTCCCATCCCGATCTACTTCAGGGCTCCGTTTCCACGGAGGCTCGGACCGAAATTCACTCCTTTGAGATTATGTGGCGAAACAATCTCGCGGAACTCCCGCAGGGCTACGTGGATTTTCTCGCTGGGTATCGATTCAATCGCCTGGGAGAAAGCCTGACCATTCATCAATCATCTCAATGGAGCGCAGCTCAGGGACAAGTCATTCCGGGGACCACATTGGACTTATTCGACGAGTTTCAGACCCGCAATAATTTCCACGGTGTGCAATTGGGATTCGCCTATGGTCGCAGCTATGCCCCGTGGTACCTGGAACTGATCGGGAAGGTGGCCATTGGCAACAGTCAATCGAAAATCCGAATCGACGGCGGCTCACAGACATCGGTACCCAATTTTGGATCGGCGGAGTTTCCTGGCGGGCTCTTGGCTCAGGCCGGCAATATAGGGACATATGAACGAAACTACGGTGCGGTAAACCCGGAATTGGGCGTCAACTTGGTTCGAGACCTGTCATGCCATTCGCGGTTGCGGTTCGGATATAGCTTACTGTACTGGAACTCGGTGGCTCGAGCAGCGGACCAAGTGGACCGCACCGTGTCGCAGTTTCCCCCGGAGCCAGCAACTGGAGGGCGTCCTCGATTCGAATTCGTCACCAACAGTTTCTGGGCACAAGGCCTCCATATGGGACTTGACTTTACCTTCTGACTTGACCAGGCCACTCGCCAGAATAAGCTGACGCCCCTTGACGCTGCACGCCGCACTGGCGCCAACAACTTTGCGGCCTGGATGCTTCATCAAGGTGGCCGAGTCGGATGTCCGCTCATGAACCACGACTGGCAAGCCGAAACCGGCTGTTCGCGACCTTCCAGTCGATGTGGTCCATAAACTTCTCGATGTACTCGGCCTTGCGGTTGTGATAGTCGATGTAAAAGGCGTGCTCGTACACGTCGATGACCACCAGCGGCATGGCCATCCAGAGAGGTCCCTGGGCATGCT
>JBJHCD010000544.1:0-4809 GCA_050485845.1 Pirellulaceae bacterium
GATTTCGACTCTCTGGACTATTTCGAAAATCTCGATCACGTTCCGGCGAGCCGACTGTCTCCCAACTGCCGCGGTCGTGCTGTTTCAGCTGCGGCTGGCTCCTTTTCGTGGTGCTCTCACTGATGGCGGCCAGAGCGGATGACGCTCCGGGAGAACCGCTCCCCTCGTCGCCGGGCGGACCTGCCGAACGTCCGACAGTTCTGGTGGTGGTCGGAGCGGGAGGAACGGAAGAGTATGAGGCCACTTTCACACAGTGGTCCGAAACGTGGCGTGAAGCGGCCGAGCAAGGAGATGCCGAGTTCCATCGGATCGGTGTCGATGGCGACCCGGCAATTCGTGGTTCAAGCGACAGCAAGAACCTGGAGGCGTCTAACCGCGACATGGATGACTCAAGGGATAACGGAGATGATTCGGATAGCGGCAATGAGAATGACGTCGGGGATCATGGCCGTGGCGATGAGGGTACGGACCGGGCATTACTGCTGGACAAAGTCGCCGAGTTAGCAGGGCGGGAGTCGCTCGAGCCTCTCTGGATCGTTTTGTTGGGGCACGGTACTTACGATGGGAAGACGGCGAAGTTCAATCTCCGTGGTCCCGATATTTCTGCCGAAGACCTGGCCGCCTCGCTTGCCGAAGCGAATCGTCCGCAAGTGATTATCAACTGCAGTTCGTCGAGCGGCCCGTTCGTCAACGTACTCTCGGCGCCACAACGCGTTGTCGTCACGGCCACCCGCAGTGGACATGAATTGAATTACTCGCGATTTGGCGGTTACTTTGCCGAGGCGATCGCCAACCCGGCCGCCGACCTCGATAAGGACGATCAGGTTTCGGTGCTCGAAGCGTTCCTTTACGCGTCTGGAAAGGTGGCCCAGTTTTACGCGGACGAGAATCGGTTGGCGACCGAGCATGCGATCTTGGACGACAACGGCGACGGCTTGGGAACGCCGGCCGACTTTTTCCGCGGCGTGCGAGCGGTTCGCGGCGCGCGCGATGGAGCAAGTCCGGATGGCCGACGGGCTCGGCAGATTCACCTCGTCCGTTCGAGCAGCGAACAGGCCCTATCCGGACGGCAGCGGCAGCGGCGCGATGAACTCGAGCAACGTCTGGAAACGCTCCGCGATCTGGAGGCCGGGCGTTCCCCGGAGGACCACTACCAGGAACTAGAAGAGATTCTGGTCGAGATCGCGCGGATCTACGAGGAGGGATGAGGGGCCCGCACGAGGCCGGAAATCACCCTTGGCTTCTTTCCGGACAACGTAGCCGCTCCATGGACGAACTTGCCGCCGCGGCCCAGGAACGCTCAGGGAAACCCTACGCGATTTCCACTTCCGCCGTGCTGTTTCCGAAGGACTCGGTGGGAATGCCGACTCGGTTCAGCAATCCCACGAAGAGATTGGTGACCGGTTGGGATTGCAATTTCTGGTAACCCGCCTTGTCGCCCACTCCCCCACCGGCCACGAGCAAGGGGAGATTTCTGTAGGAGTGGCCATTGCCATCGCTGATCGCGCTGCCGTACAGAATTCGGACATGATCCAGCAGCGAACCGTTTCCATCTTCGGTCTTCTGGAGTTGGTCGAGAAAATGAGCGAACAACTCGACATGATATCGATTGATCCGCGATACCTTGGCAATGAAATCGGGATGCCCCCGGTGGTGCGTCAAGGGATGATGCGGGTCGGGAACGTCGATTTCGGGATAAGTGCGAACACTTCCCTCACGTCCCAGCATGATGGTGGAGACGCGAGACAGGTCGGACTGGAATGCCAAGACCTGGAGGTCAAACATCAGTTGGACATACTCGCGATATTCGAGTGGAATTCCCGAGGGTTTGGGAGTCGGAGGGAGTTCCGCGTCCTGTTCGATCGACGTGATCCGCTGCTCGACTTCGCGAATCGACGTCAGATACTGGTCCATCCGACGCTGATCGGCCGGACCGACATCTCGAAGAAGTGATCGCGTCTGCTCGCGAGTTACATCGAGAATGCTGCGGCGATAGCGTGCTCGACGGTCCCGCTGTTCGGCGGTGAGTCGCGGATCGACATTTCCGAACAATCGTTCGAAGACCCCTCGTGGATTCACTTCCACCATGAGCGGCGTGTCGGCGTCCCGCCAGGAGAGACTGTTCGTATAGGCACAACTGGACCCGGAATCACAATTGCCGACCATCCGCGAATCTTCGCAGCCTAACTGCAAGGAGGGGACTCGCGTCTGGCCGTTCCAATGGGCGGCCGCCAGTTGATCGAAGGTGATGCCGGCCCGCACGTCGGCGCCGGCGGTATGCTTGGTCGGTGCTCCGGATAGGAAACTTCCCGAGGCCTTGGCGTGTGCTCCACCCCGAGTTCTGCCTGCCGCCTCGTTGGACAGTCCGGACAGAATGGTGATGTTCCGTCGATGGGATTCGAGCGGCTGGAGGATGCGTGGGTAGGCAAAGTCGTCGGCCGCTTCAGTCGGGAGCCAGTCATCCATGACCACGCCATTGGGAACGTAGACCACGGCCAATCGCCAGGGGGCGTCCGTCGATGAAGTGGCGGCACGTACGGGCTGCATCGCCTCCAACAACGGCAAGGCAATCGATACACCAGCGCCCTGCAGCAGGGTGCGTCGCGAGATGGGACGCTTTGACAAAATATTCATTCCTTGGACTCCTCACCGGCAGTATCAGGTGTTTCAATTTCCCCGGGGCAGTTTCCGTCGTTTCAGGCGACTCAGATATTTCAGGTGTTTCGGTCGTCTCAGTTCACTCGACGTCTCAGTTCACTCGACGTCTCAGTTCACTCGACGTCTCAGTTCACTCTGTCGCCTCAGTTCACTCTGTCGTCTCAGTTTCGGAATTCATGTCCGGCTCGTTCGACTCGCTCTCCGCCGGAATCGGCTCGGACCACTCGGACCGCATTTGAAACGGAAGGCTGGAGACAATCCCCACAATCAGTTCCGAGAACCGATCCTCGGATTCGGTCAGTTGATTCACAATGGACCGCACCACGGGACGGTCATATCGCTCCAGTCCGCGCCCCAGTGCATAGACCAGCATCTTCTCCGTGATCCCCCGCATGATGGTCTCGCGATCCTCGAGCAGGATATCGCGAAGCTCTTGGTGGCCGGAGAACGATCGTCCTCCAGGGAGTTCGCCGGATGCATCCACCGGCCGGTCGCCCTCTTCGTCTCGCCAGGCTCCGATCGCATTGAACTGCTCAAGTCCGAAACCGAGCGGATCCATGCGGGCGTGACAGGAAGCACAGGCGGTATCTCGACGATGGGCCTCCAGTTCTTCCCGTAGCGAAGCGGAGTCGGCGATCTTGGCGTCATCCAATTCGGGTACCGAGGGAGGAGGAGGTGGAGGCGGGGAATTCAAGAGCGTCTCCAGAATCCACTTTCCTCGCAGGACGGGGGAGGTCCGAGTTGAATAGGAAGAAAGTGTCAAGATGCTGGCATGTGACAAAATTCCGCCCCCCCGCGGCAGTCCCTCCGTGGAAACCAGCTGGAACTCGGGACCTTCCACTTCCTCGACGCCATAGAATCTCGCCAGCCGCTCGTCCACGAACGTATAATCGGCAGTCAGTAGCTCCGTGATCGGGCGGTCCCGGCTGATCAAATGAAACACGAAGTGTTCCGTTTCCCGCCGCATCGATTGCTTCAAGCCTTCGTCGAATTCCGGGTATCGCTCCAAATCGGGCTCGGCCAGATCGACATTCCGAAACAGCAGCCACTGACCGGCGAAATTCTCCGCCAGGGCTCGAGCCCGCTCGTCTTGCAGCATCCTTGTCACCTGTCCCCGCAAGGTATCCGGATCGCGAAGTTTTTGCTCGGCCGCCAGCTGAAACAGTTCGGCATCCGGCATGCTGCTCCAGAGGAAATAGCTGAGTCGCGAGGCAAGCTCGTACTGGCCGATCGGAACGGATCGTGGCTGTTGGCCAGCGGACAGTTCGCCCAGTTCGTCCGGCTCGCCGGATTCTTTCTCCAGGCGATAGAGAAAATCGGGGGCGACCAAAATGGCCTGCAGCGCCACGGCCAAACTCGACTCAAAATCCTGCTCCTCCCGCCAGGCCATCTCGAACAGCGACTGGTAGGTGTCGATCTCTTCATCCGTCACGGGACGGCGAAAGGCTCGGGGGAGGAAGCGAGCGATCACCGAGCGGGCGACCTGTTCGTCCTTGGCCCCTGGGCCCTCCTGGCCGAACAGTTTGGAAAAGCTGGCTCGCGAAGGCTCGAGCTTCTGCTGCATCGGACCTCCCACCGATATGGATTCGTATCGGTTATCAACTCGAGCCTCAATGGCATCCGTCTTGATGCGCGTGCCGAACTTCCGCAGCACCTCGATATCTTCAGGGGTCAGTTCTCCGCGGGCGTTGTTGCTGAGCAGTGGGATGGGGGGCCGCCGTGATGGTTCGGGACCGCCATACTCCTTGGGAAGTCCGTGATAGTTCTTCAAGTAGGTGGCCGAGAGGAGATGGGTACCGGCCGAAACCGATGTCCGCAGTTCCACCACCTGACCCTCCAGATCCGTGGCGTCAACTTCGAACTGTTCGATCAGCTTTCCATCAATATAGAGCGCTGGACGGGCTGGTTCGGACTGATTGGGACGATGACCATTCAGAACCAGTCGGATCTGATACTCCCCATCGACCGGAAAAGTGTGCAGCACATGAGCCGAATGGACGGTGCTCAGTCCCGTCAAGTCGTAGTCCAGGAGATTGTCGGGAAGTTCGACTCGGCCTCGAGGCGTATTGATCCGGACAGGAACCGGATAGTGCGTGTAGGCTGGCGAAAACTCGGGAGGACCGAAGAGCGCCACTTGCACCGCCACCTCGG
>JBJHCD010000545.1:0-4805 GCA_050485845.1 Pirellulaceae bacterium
GTCCCACACGAGCGGCTCAGTCGTCGGGTCGTCGACGACGGGCGGCTCGGCGCGCAGCAGCTCGACGACGCGATGCGCGACGACCTCCGCGAACTCATCCAGCGACTCGGCCATCATCTGCTACAGCGGAACCAAAGCGACCGGTTGCTACAGGCCTTGGACGAACTTACCTGCCATCGGTTGCCCGACAACGGGGCCGATTCCCCTCGCATCGCCTATCTCTACGCCCTGGCCTACTGGAGCCAGGGGAACCATGCCTCGGCTTGGGAGCAACTTCGGAACCTCCAGTCGGAGGGCGAGGATCAGCTTCCCGAAGATCTCCGCTCCGGTTTCCTCCAGCTCCGAGCCTCCTGCCTCTTCGCACTGGGACGCTTCGAGGAAGTCATCCCACTGCTCAAGCAAGAGCTGCAACAAGAGCTGGAACAAAAAAAGGACCTGAACGAGCCGAAGAATTCGCGGGCCCTTCCGCAGCGTCACCTGCGGCTGGCCTTGGCACTGGTCAAGGTGGGACGACTCGACGAAGCCGATCAGACACTCGAATACGTCTGGCGGCATGCCGATCCAATATCCGTCGATTCCACCGCCGATGGAAAAACCGAAGGGCCGGCCCAGATTGCACTTCACCTGGCCGAACTGGCTTACGCGGCCGGGAATTATCCGGTCGCCGAGCGGCAGTTCGGACGAGTGGCCGAGCACGCCGAGCAATCGGGAGAAACGCAGCTTCAAATGACGGCTCGCTTGGGTCAAGCTTGGGCTTATCTGCGGCTGGGGGATTACGCTCGGGCCGAGCAGACACTGGATCGCTGGGTCACGGGAGCGGACCAGGAGCCGGATTCATCCGAGGCCGGCGAAACACTGGCGGAAATGTATTTTCTGCTGGGGCGAATCTTGGAGCGGCAAGGTCGGCCCGAGGAGGCCATCCGGGCCCATGGCCGAGTTTCCGAGTTGCACGCGGAATCCCGTTTCGCCGCGGATGCCCTGTTTGCCCAGGGACGTTTGCTCGACCGACAAGGACGGCATCGGGAAGCTTGTCAAACGCTAGGCCGGCTGGTGACCGAGCATCCCCGGTTTGCACAGGCCGACACGGCTCGGTACCTCCAGGCCTGGAATCTGGTGGAATTGGGGGCGGATCAGGAGGCGGACGCGGTCTTCTCCGACATTCGCGACCTGCATCCGAGCAGCGAATACTGGCCGGACGCGATGTATCGACTGGCGGAGCGAGCGGCAAGAGGGGATGACCGAAACCAGGCCAGTCAGTTGGTGGATGAACTGCTGCTTCGGGCCCCGAATTCAGAGCTCGCTCCACAAGCCCTCTACCTTCGTGGGCAGATGTCGGCGGAAGAAAAACGCTGGGACGACCTGCAGCGCGACATGCAGCGGATGGTCATCCAATACCCTGAACATCCACTACAGGTCGCCGCCGCGTACTGGCTGGCGGAAGCCCATTACCACCAAGGGCGTTATTCGCTTTCGGCCGACGAGTTTGAGAAGCTGGCCGCCGTGACCGAGTCGCGACAGGAGGCCTGGATCGCCATGATCCTGCTTCGCTGGTCACAATCGCTCGCGCACCAGAATCAGTGGGATGCCGCCCAGAAAATCGCCGCCTCGATCAGCGACCGGTTCCCCCAATTCAGCCAGCAGCACGAAGCCGACTATGTGATCGGCAGGGCCCTGGTCCACGAGGCGCGGCTGGGAAAAGCTCGAGAGGCGTTCGAGCGGGTAACGAGTTCGGCGACGGGTCGCGGAACGGAGACCGCCGCGATGGCCCAGTGGATGATCGGCGAGACCTACTTTCATCAGCGGAACTTCCGAGCCGCCACGCAAGCCTACTTGGCGGCGGAAACCCTCTACAACTATCCTCGCTGGCGCGCGGCGTCCCGTCTGCAACTGGGGAAGTGTTACGAGGCACAACAGAATTGGGATTCCGCCATCCGATACTACAAGCTTGTTATCGACGGTCGGGAAGACCCGCAGTTGATCGCCGAGGCGGAACGTCGGTATTCCGAACTGCGGCAGCGGGAGGCGAACCCCCGATCCGCGTTTCGTTTGATCGCCCCCCGTTAAGCATCGATCGAGAATTTTTTTGTGTCGCCTATCGCTCCACGAAAGTGCACGTTCCTTTTCATGGTGCTCACCAATGCAAAACCAACCGACTTCGCAACATAACGACTCCCACGATCTCAATCGCTCGGTAGGAACGTTCCAGCGGGCTCTTGGCGTTGCGGCACCTCGTTTTGGGAACGTCCGCCGGGGTCTACCGGTCTTCCTCTTGGGGCTCGCCGTCGCGGCGGCCTTGATATCGACTAATGCCATGGGCCAGGAGGAACGGTCCAACGGAGCGGGCTCCGGCGGAGCATCGGCCGAGTCGCCGAACTCCGACCCCGATTCGGCATCCCCAGCTTCCGAGAACTCAGCTTCCCAAAACACAACTTCAGCCAATTCAGCTTCGACTAATTCAACTTCGGCGGAACCGGCGGGGCCGAGCGGATCGGCATCTCGTTCGGCTGGAGACCCTTCGTCGCTTCGCCCTCAAGTCGCACAGGAGAATCCCATTCCCACTCGCAACCTGTTGGACGCCATTCATGATGGCGGCGCTTTGATGGTCCCGATCGGACTCTGTTCGTTCATCCTGTTCGTTTTCGTCTTCGAGCGAGCGATCAGTCTGCGGCGGGGTCGAGTGATTCCGGGGCCCTTTGTACGACTTTTCCTGCAGCAACTGCGGGAACGCCAACTCGATCGCCAATCGGCGCTCGAGCTTTGTCAGCAGAATCGCAGCCCGGTGGCGGAAGTCTTCGCGGCCGCCATGAAGAAATGGGGGCGTCCGGCCGTGGAGGTCGAACAGGCCATTATCGATGAAGGGGAACGAGTCTCCAATGGTCTGCGGCGGTACCTGCGGCTGTTCAACGGGATTGCCACGCTCACCCCGCTGCTCGGCTTGCTGGGGACCGTGTTCGGCATGATCAGCTCATTCAATGCCATTGCCACGGCGGACGCGATGGGACGGCCGGAACTGCTGGCCGGGGGTATCAGTCAGGCCCTGATCACCACGGCCGCCGGGCTGACCGTGGCCATCCCCGCGCTGACCGCCTACCTCTGGTTCGTCGGACGCGTGGACCGCCTGATCATCGACATCGACGCCCTGGGGCAGCAGGTGGTGGAATGCATCTCGGCGGATGCCTGGCAGGAACCTGCCAGTCGGAACGAAAAGAGTGCTGGAAAACGATCCAATGCAGCCTAACTCTGACGAAATCGGATCCCACCCATGCCCCTCAAGACGCATATCGACGACCAGCCGACGCTGAATCTCACGCCGATGATCGACGTGGTGTTCCTGCTGATCATCTTTTTCATGGTCGGCACGAAGTTCACGGAATTGGAGCGGAACGTGTCGGTCAAGGTACCGCAAGTCAACGACCTGGGGGCTCTCTCTCCCGCCCCCTCGCGGCGGACGATCAACGTCCATCAAGATGGCCGAATCACTTTGGACCGCCAGACAGTGTCGATTGAGCAATTGCAAAGTATCCTCGCGGCGGCTCATCGCGAATACGACCAGCTTGGCGTCGTCGTTCGAGGGGATGCCGACAGTCCCTTTCAGACGGTCGCCACGGTCCTGAGCGCTTGCCGGCAGGCGGGAGTCTCGGACATGGGAATCTCCGTCCGATTGGCCAGTGGAGCGGAAACACATCCGGTACGGTAACCCCATGGATGCCATGAGCCAACTTTCCCACATCGTTCCCTTCGGGCTGCTCACGCCCCCCTCGCACGCTCTGCTGTTGTGGGGTGGGTTGGGGATCCTGACCGTCGCGCTCCTGCTGCTGATGCGGACCCCTTGGGGACAAGCCCAGCCACTGTCGAAATGCGTGGCCCTATCCGTGCTGGCCCACGGCCTGTTCGTCGGTTACGCCTATGGAACTCGACTTTTTTGTGACATCCCCTTGGCACCCGAGGAGGAAGTCCTGCGGCTCGACTTCATCACCAATCGCATGGAGGACAGCTCGCCCGACCTTCCCGCCACGGAGGCCCAGTGGGGGATGCCGTTGGCCGAACGGGTCCCGGTGCCGGACGAGTTTCATTTGGAGCGGCGCGACGCCGCTCAGCCCGATGAAACCCCAGATCGGGAGACTTCGGAGCCCAACGAGCTGGTTGAGCGGATTGTGCCCGATCCGTCGGAACTGGCGGAGGATTGGGTGGACGATTTGGTCTCATCACTCGCCGATGCCTCGACGGCCGAACAAGCAGACGTGCTCGACGAGCAAGCGCAAGAGAACGTCGGAGTGGAACAGGAGCCAGAGGCCCGAGAGGAGGTCGCTCGAGTGCCGGACGAGCCTCTCCCCGACGTGCCGATGCCCGAAACACCGGCGACCCCGGTCATGGCGGAGGCAGCTCCATTGGAGGTTCCCGAGCCGATCGCGGCCGCGGCACCCGACGCGCCGAAGCCGGAAATCGCCACGGCACGGCGGCGGCCGGTGGAAGACGAGGATGAGGAGATTCGGCGAGAGTCCTCCGAGCAGATCGATACTGAATCGCTGCTCGCCGAGCAAATGCAGGAGGGAGACGCGATTCAGCAATTGGCCGACGCGCTGGAGAGTCTCCAGGTCGAGGAGGCTCGAGCGGGCGAGGACCAGTTGGCCGCCGCCGACAATCGGCGGGCCGAATCACGAGCGTCGGAGAATGAAGGGGAGCGTTCGGACTTGCCGGCGGATCGAGAGCCTCGGGATCTTCGAGAGCGTGACGAGCAAGGGGAGGAAGAGGGGCAGTCCAGCTATGTTGCCGCCGCGGCCGCTCGAGTGGAAACGGAGCAGGGG
>JBJHCD010000546.1:0-4798 GCA_050485845.1 Pirellulaceae bacterium
CGTCGGCACTGTCCGCGTCGGCACTGTCCGCGTCGGCACTGTCCGCGTCGGCACTGTCCGCGTCGGCACTGTCCGCGTCGGCACTCCCATCGTCGTCGGCCGACTCGGGAGTCGTTTCCTCCGGCTGCTCGGACGGCGCGTCGGAATCCGCCGGCTCGGGCGAGTCCGCTTCCTCGGAGGACGGATCATCCGACTCGACCGGGTCCACAGCCTCAGCCGGATCGTCGGACTCGACAGGCTCCGTTTCGACGGGCTCCGTTGGCTCGGCCGCCGGTTGGTCTTCCACGGCAGGGCTACCCATCGGCGGACCATCTCGGTCTTCCAGAATCCACATCAGCTTGAAGTCGCGGGGAATATCTTCGCCCAATTGCCCCAGGACCTCCTTGAACTGCTGGACCGGTTTTTCCAGATCCTGCCCGCTGAGATCGTCCCTCAGACGCGGGAATTGCTCGAAAATCTCGTACCAGAGATCCCAAGCAGCCATGAAGTTGTCACGGGCTTCTTCCAGTCGAGCTGCCTCGCGATCAAGTTGGGCTTCGTACAAGAATTCACGAGCACGAGTGGCCGTCTCCGTCTGCTCCGCTTCGCACCGCGTCCGCCAATACTCGAAGTTGACCTGATCCCGATAGCGGTCGATGCGCTCCATCAACAACCGAGACTGAGCCAGTTTGCGGGCAATCCGTTCACCTCGCTCCCTCACGTCCGAGGGGAGGTAGTCGGCCAGATCCTGTTCGCTGATCTCCATCTTCTGCCGAACCGCACTATGGGTCGCCCACTCCTCGGAGGTAAACGACTCGAACTTCTCATCGTCGGGCGTGAGATAGATGCGACGCTCCTCGTCGGTCAACTGAGCGAGCCGCATTTCACGCAGTTCATCGCGAGCCGTGGGGGCCAGGTTTTCCAGTTCCTCGGTCAGACGGCGGACTTCCAGTCGCGCGGCATCGTATTCGTTTAACCGAAAATCAACTCCCCAGGTCGATGGAATCAGCAAGTCGCCAAAAAGATTCCAGTCGGCCAGGGCATCGGACCAAGCGATCTGGGCCACCTCGCCGAAATGCCCTTCCTCCTCAATGGCCGCGGCATGGTTCATCAGCGCCTTGGGACGATCGGCGTGGAAGATCAAGGGAGCTTTCCCTCGGAGCGGTCGGCCTTGGCGGACCAGGTTTTCGGCCTTGATGTACCAGAGACGTCCCACCAGCCAGTTGTCAGGGAGCTGATCGTGGCGGCCTCGAGCCTGAGGGTCATCGACATCGACATACGTATTCAGCTCGGCATGATAATCCTTGTCATCCCGGAACATCCGGCGAAATTGCACATACTCGTCCGCTCGACCCATCTTCTGCCCGAAAAACCAACCGACCTGATGGGGAAGCCGAGGTTCTCGACTGTTGTACTCGGTTCCCGACACGAGGAAGTCAATTCCTCGTTTCACCCACAAATAACGGTGCCGATAGTCGTCGAATTCGGCCGACACGTTATAGGCCAGATTATGGCCCTGAAACTCCCAGACCGAGAGAAAGTTCGGCTGCAGCTTCGTGATCTGGTTGAGCGTGGCGGAGAGGTTGTCCCAGTCCTCCTTCTTCTTGTACTCGTTCGCCTTTTCCCAGAGGATGTTGGCCGCCACGCCTCGCAATCCGAGCGTGGCGAGCTTCATCGATTCGCTGGCCGGGTCGATCTCACCCAAGTTGGCTTGAGCCAAGTCGTAATCGCTGCGCAGTTGAGCGAGCACGCCGCCGCTTCCCCCTTGTGGACTGGACGACGCGGGATGCCCCAGCACGTACAGCGGGATCAGCAGGGCCACGATCAGGCCCCCGTAGACCACCTTGCGGAAAAAAGAAGTGTTCCGGTTCATGCCGCAATCTCCCGAGTCTTCAAGAAGAAGTACCCCGCGATGGTCAAGACGGCGATAAAGGCCAGCGCGGAGGTGGTCTGCTGGGCCAGCAGATTGGCTTCGATGTTAAAACCGTGGGCCACGTAATCCGAGGTATCAAAGTAGCTGAAATTGGGGAGCATCTGGCTGGCCGCCCACATCAGGGCCATGAGGATCAAGTCAATGAACTTGATGACTCCCGCCGCCAGCCAATGCATGTCGAGGTCGCTCATGACATTCATCTGAGTGACCAGGCGGATCAGCGATTCCACCGGTCCGCCCCCATACGCTATTTCCGTCACTCCGGCAGGACGCCCCAAGATTTGATTCAGCAGCTCGTTTCCCTCAATCACCCCGCCGAGCACCTCCATGATGAACTGCGTCCGAAGACCGAGGGTCACGATCCCGATGGTGGCCAAGATAGCAATCGGGCCGCTCAGGAAGGTGCTGAACGTAACGCCGAAGCAGATCACCAGTACCATTTGCAGCCAGATTGCCGTGTAGCCTTTGAGGAAGTTCCAGGCAAAGGGACGATCCGCCGCTCGAAGGTAGAGGTCGGCTTGGGCCATGCCGAAATACTGTCCCCCCTCGGCACACTTCACCCAGATTTCCAGGCGGCCCTCGGGAGCAAGGTCCTCGAACAGATCGACTTCCTTGATCTCGTTGGTCACGCTGTCGATGGCCTGCAATTTCCGAGGGATCTTGCGGCTCATGATCTCGAATTCCTTGAACTCGAACGTGTCCATCACGCTCGAGTTGATCCGGGCGCTTTGGTTCGGGTTCTTCACTTCGATGGAACCCATCACCCCCCGTTCAATGAGCCCTTTGTGAGTTCGGAAAATGCGGATGTTCATTTCCAACGGCAGGCCGTCGGGGAACCGATCTTCCGTTACCCCTTCAAACGTCCAGATCGCGGCGGCCAGTGTCCCACCGTCGATGTATTCCCGGTAAGACCATTCATTACCGACATTGATTCCCCGACCAGGACTTCCGGCCCGTGTGAGAAAACGCAACTTGCCATACACGGGAACTCGAGCCAGCAGGTGCCCCTGTGGCGGACCAACTCGGTACGTCGCGTCTTCCCCTTCCCCCTCCTGAATGATCTCGTGCCAATGCCCCTGTTCGGTATCGGTAATCAGCCGGGCCCCGGCAGTCAGCTCTCCCGGATCCAAGCGAATTCGATGGCGGTGCCCACGGTTTCGGGTAGTCTCCCCTTCCCACACCGATTCGGCGGTCCCGTCGTCTCCCCCTTCGCCCATCCGAGCCAAGGCGGCGGTGATCTCCGCGGATTCCGCTTCCAAATCGTGCTGGTGGCTGAGGTTTCGCCAGACGAAGCCGTAGCTGATTACCCCCATCAGGGCCAGCAGAACCGTGCCGACCACCGTGAAGCCGACGATGCGCCCCAGCACAATCTCGGCGGAACGAACCGGCTTGGTCACAATGGTGTAAATCGTTCGATTCTTGATGTCGGCCGGAAGGCTAAGCGTGCTGAGCAGCAGGGCCAGCATCAGGACCAGGTAGGTGGTCGTGGTCATCACGAAGCTGAGATAAAGCTTCGCGGGACTGGTGCTGTTCACGTCCAGGAACCACCCGGCGTAGAGCAGCAGGACAGCGAAGACGATGAATCCCACGATCACCTTGCGGCGAATTGACTCCTTAATCGCCAACAGGGCGATGGCCCACATGCGGCGCGGAGAAGTCTTCAGGAAGTCGGGAACGGAGTCCGAGATCACCTGGGCGACCGTGTAGAACGCCTCCACCGGTCCCTTGCGAATACTCGTCAAACCATAGCAGAAGAGCACCGCGGCCATGCCGACAATGGTGATCAGGAATAAGAAGAGAGGTATTGCACCGAGCCCTCGGGGGCCGATCAGCAACCATTCCAGATAAGGCAGAAGTTCGATTTCGACTACCATGGCGGTAGCGGCCACCTTTCCTCAACGGAGAATTGTACGGGGTTCTGGAGAATAACCGATGAACGTGTGCTGGAGTGGACCCTAGTTCTTAGTTTCGTTCCTGCGCTCGACGCCCAGGTCGGGCATCACTGTCCTTCACGATATTCAGGAACAGCTCTTCCAGCGTGGTGGTCGGGTTTTCCATTCCCAACAATTCGCCGCCGTGTCGAGCGATCACCGCTCGAATCTCTTCCTCGGCTTCCGGCGGCAAGCCTTTGGCGCGGAATTGGGTGACATCCTGCACCGAAAGGAGCTTGTCGACTCGACCCAATTCCTTCAGTTCCCCCTGATGGAGAATCGCAATGCGGTCACAGACATCCTGGACGTCGGCCAACAGGTGGCTGCACATGAGGACCGTCTTGCCCTGCTCCTTGAGCCGCAGAATCAAGTCCTTCATGTCGCGAGTTCCGATGGGATCCAGGCCCGACGTCGGTTCGTCCAGCAGGATCAGTTCCGGATCATTGATCAGGGCCTGGGCCAGCCCGATTCGCCGAGTCATCCCCTTGGAGTACTCCTTCAATTGACGGCGTTTGGCCCATTCCAGATTGACCGTCTTGATCAGATGGTCGATGCGTTCGCGACGGACCTTGGCGGGGATATCAAAGAGCCGGCCGTAGAAGTCAAGGGTCTCCTCGGCGTTGAGGAACTTGTACAGATAGGACTCTTCCGGCAAGTAACCGATCCGCTCCTTGTTCTCCACGTCCGTGGCATCCCGATCAAAAACCAACGCCTGGCCACTGGTCGGAAAGAGGAGGCCCAGGAGGAGCTTGATCGTGGTGGATTTGCCAGAACCGTTGGGCCCCAGCAAACCAAAGATCTCGCCGCGACGTACTTCCAAGTCGAGTGCCTTCAGGGCGCGAACCTTTTGGCGACCCCAAAAGTCCCGGTAAATCTTGGAAAGGTTCCGAGTTTCGATGACGACGTCCGACTGCGTGGCCGGAGCCGCCGACTCGGCGGGCGAGGAAGTGAGGGT
>JBJHCD010000547.1:0-4796 GCA_050485845.1 Pirellulaceae bacterium
CATCCAAGAAACGCTGCCGAGCGATCTTGGGGACCTCCATCCCCGTCAGTTCCCAGGGACCCATGCGAAGAAAACCGACCGCGACCAACATCTCGGGGTCGTCCGGGTCGATCTCATCCCCCGCCAGTTGTTCTCGGACGAATTGATCATAGGGTTTGTCGTCATTGAACGATCGAACGACGTAATCGCGATAACGCCAGGCATTGCCCCGTTCGTAGTCGTTGGCGAATCCGGAGGAGTCGGCATAGCGAACGACATCCAGCCAATGCCGGGCCCACTTCTCGCCATAATGAGGCGAGGCCAGCAGACGTTCCACAACTCGAGCAGACGCCTCGGCGTCGGACGCCGGGTCCTGCAAGTAATCTCGCACTTCTTCGGGAGTCGGAGGGAGCCCGGTCAAATCGAAGGTTGCCCGCCGAATCCACACTTCGCGCGATGCGCTGGGGGCAGGTTCCATTCCCCGCTCTCGGAATTGCTTTTCCAGTAGCCAGTCCACGGGATTCATCGTGTTCACGAAGACTTCGGGGGCGTCTCCTTCGGAGGACTTTTCGGAAGACTTTTCGGAAGATTCATCAGAGGGGTTTTCGGAAGATTTCTCCGAAGATTTCTCGGAAGTTTCGGAGTTCTCGAAGTTCTCAAAAATATTCTCGGCGGTGGGATCTTCGAGCGAATCATCCTCGGAGGAGGTCGCCAGGGCCTTGACCGGGATTCGGCGGATCGGTTGATAGGCCCAGAGATCCTCCGGTGCGTATCGGCGATCTGTCCATCCACGCGTGAGACCACCGCTGGTCGGGACCTGGACGCCGGTCTTTTCAGGCCCCGCTCCTTCGGCATGCCGCAGGATCTCCCGCATTCGTTCCTGGTCGGGCCAAGGTGCCCCGCCGGCGATCCATTGCCGGACATACTCGACTTCCACTTCCTTCAGGCGGTCGTTTTCCTTGGGTGGCATTTCCAGGCCCTCCCAGCGAATGGCCTGAAAGAGCGGGCTGGCTTCGGGCTCTCCCGGAATCACTGCCGGCTCGCCACTTTCGCCTCCCGCCAGCAGGCCTTGCCGGTCGAGCATCACGAAGTCGCCTTTGGGGCTTTGAGGTTCATCGCCATGACATGGGAAGCAGCGAGATTGAAACAGCGGCAGCACTTGCTCAGCAAACACCCGCTCGGCCGGCGCCGCTGCTTCCTCCCCCCGCACAGGCGTTCGACCGGGAAGCACCAGCGTCAGCAGGACTATCCCCACCGAAATCAGCGAACCATTCGACTGCATCACAACCAACCTGATAAATACGTCCGACCGCGAGTTTCCGCGTGGTACTTCATGAACTGATGCCCAGTCTCCCTACGCCCAACTTAGCCGCTCAATTGGGGCTCACGCAAGCGTTTCCCGCTGGGCCTCGACTGGTCACTCATTCATGAACCCGTTCACTCACCCCTTCACTCACTCGCCCGATGCGATCGTGACAGCATGCCGCCCGAGATGTTTCGGCAGCGGAATCCATTTTGAAGTAAGATCCGGGTGGCGTAGTAGGCTCGCTGACCCGAGCGGCAAAAGACGAGGATATCGCGGTCGCGCGGGAGTTCGTTGAGCCTGGAGCGGAGTTCCGGCAACGGGATGTTCAGGGCGTCCGTAATCGATTCGACCGCCAACTCGGGGGGATTTCGCACATCGAGCAAGAACGCATCGTCCGTGGAATTCCAATGGCATAGCGGCATGTCGTCGCGGAGAATATCGGCGGTCACCATCCCCGCGAAATTGACCGGATCCTTGGCACTGCCGTACGGTGGTGCATAGCAAAGCTCGGCCTCCTCCAGATCGTAAACCGTCGCGCGCATCTGGATGGCCATGGCAAATGCATCGATCCGCTTGGGAACGCCATCTTCTCCGAACACCTGGGCCCCCAGCAGTCGTCCATCCGAGCGGCGCGCCAGCACCTTGATCGCCAGCATCTTTGCACCGGGATAGTAGCCGGCATGGGAGTTCGGATAGAGGTAGATCGATTCAAAGTCGGTTTCGCCGAGTCGCCGAAGCGTCTTCTCGCTCGCCCCCGTTTGGGCAACGGCCGTGTCGAATACCTGGCAGATCGACGTCCCCTGGGTGCCTCGGTAGCGTGAGTCGCGGCCGGCAATCACATCCGCCGCGATCCGCCCCTGGCGGTTCGCCGGACCAGCCAACGGGATCAGCGTCCACTCGCCAGTGACAAAGTCCTGCACCTCCACGGCATCACCGACGGCAAAAATGTCCGGCTGACTTGTCCGCATCTGTTCGTCGACTCGGATGCCTCCACGCTTTCCGACTTCGATGCCCGCCATCTTGGCCAACGTCGTTTCCGGTCGCACTCCAATAGCGAGAATCACTATATCCGCCGGATGGCTCTTGCCCGACTCGGTCAGGACGTTGATCCACCCTTGATCGGAAGATTGAAAGCCCGCGACACCATCGTTCAATTCCAGCTTCACTCCATGCTGAATCAGGCATTGCTCGACCAATCGTGCCATCTCAGGGTCGAGTGGCGGCATGACCTGGTCGAGCTTTTCGACCAGGGTCACCTCGAGTCCACGATGCACGAGGTTTTCGACCATTTCGAGTCCGATGAAGCCTCCCCCCACGACCACGGCCCGCTGCGGCCTGCTGGCCGTTTGGTAGCCGGTATACTTGTCCATTCCGGTCGGCAGTTCCGGGCCCCGTTCGAGCCACTCGCGGATGTGCCGAGCGTCCGGGACGGTGCGCACGGAAAATATTCCCGGCAATTCGATCCCCGGAAGGGGAGGGCGTATTGGAGCGGCACCGGGCGAAAGCAGCAACTTATCGTAATGCTCGGTGGTAGTCTCACCCGTAACATGGTTCTTGATTTCCACCGATTTCTTCTCGGGAGAAATACCAATGACTTCGCAGCGCGTGCGGCAATCGATCGCGAACTGCTTGCGGAACGTTGACTCGCTGGCCACGAGCAAGCTGGACTCTTTTTCAATCACTCCCCCGACGTGATACGGAAGACCGCAGTTTGCGTAGGAGACGTACGCCCCCCGCTCGACCATGACAATCTCCGCATGCTCATCCAGCCTCCGCAGTCGGGCCGCGCAGGATGCTCCTCCCGCTACTCCACCCACGATGATGACTTTCACTTCGGCAGTCTCCGTTCCGAGATAGGTTGCTCGGCACTCCATGGTGACGATCATGTCTCTGTGGACCATTACGTTCCTGGTGACCATCAGGACCACGATAGCCATCTTCCGGCAGGGAGGATAGTTGTGCTCGTTGTCAGTCCAGCGGTCCGTAACTGGCCATCGGGTCGCGTGAAGGTTACAACGAACAGGAGACGCTGGTCCAAGTCAAGGAGTCCGTTCGGGAAATCGGTTTTGCTGGCGACGAGACCCTGGGGCCTGGGCGTGGCAGACCTGGGCGTGACGGACCTCAGGCCTGCCTTTCGATCGTTCCACAAACTTGTGAATAAAGCGACGTGACAATCCATGACAACCGACTTGAACTTTCCCACTCGGCGGCAAGCGCTGAAGTCGCTCGCCACTCTCTCCTCGCTGGCCTATGTAAGTGGGATCGGGCCAAGCAACGACTCGGGGCGACTTATGGCCGCTGAGCGGGAAGTCGTCCATCACGCGACGCTTGAGTCGGGGGACCTCACGGCGGTCGTCGGGGACAACTCGGCCCACGAACAGCATCGAGCCGGCTACAACGGCGTTTGGAGTTTGCGGCACAGGGCGAGTGCTCGCAATATCTTCGTGCCCCCCTACGCCGGCCTGAATCTCGAACACATCGTGACGGGGGAACACCTCGAGGATACCAGAAAGTTCTTTGAACCTCGCAATGCCCCCATGACATTGACTCGGATCAGCGGCACGGAGGCTGAGTTGCATCAGCCACCGACGCCCACATTTCAGGTGGAGAGCTGGACGCGATTCCGCTTGGTCGCGCCACACTACTTGGACATGGACTTCCGTTTTCGGCCCCACCAGGACCTGTTTCCTCGTGGTTACCTCTCCTTGTTCTGGGCCAGTTACATGAATGCTCCCGAGGACAAGAGCATGTATTTCCTCGGCGGCCTGGAGGGGCAGGGTGAGCAGTGGACGCAGCTCTGCACGCAGTGGCATAACGATCAGAGCACGGTAAGGCATCGCGAAGACAACTTCGAAATGACCTTTCCCGAGGATGGCCGGGAGGCGTTGTTCAAGAGTCTCTCGCGACTTCGCTTTGACCAGCCGTTTTTCTACGGCCACATCGACGACCTCGTCTGGCTGGTGATGTTCGATCGAAGCCGGGGTATTCGCCTGACCCATTCACCCAGCGGTGGTGGCTTGAATCAGCAGCGAAACACGACCAATCCGGCATGGGATTTTCAGTTTTTCGTGACCGATCCAGAGGTGATGAAGGAGTACGACTTCCGAGTGCGAACTGCGCTGCGGCCTCGCTGTTCTCGGGATGAGATCCTCGCGGAGTTTCGTCGTTGGAACGAATCGCTTTGAACTCACTGGGGCTCTCCGCTGGAAATCCGCAGCAGGCGACACGTATGTTCGTAGCTCACTTCCAAGTCCAGGGGCACGCTCAGGTTAGGGGACAACCAGAGCGGTAAAGTCGGCAATGGTTGGTCGATAACCAGCAGATGGGGCCAAGTTTGCAATCGCATGCTCCGGTCGAGCTTCTGGAAGCGGAGCGACGCGGCATAGACCGGCGATGGCGGTTCCCCAATCGCTGGGTCGTTTTGCCCGATCCAGTCCAGCAACTCGGCGTAAAGATTGAACCGGCGTGCTGTTACCAAGTCCACGAGGACGACGTTCACTCCCTGACGTAG
>JBJHCD010000548.1:0-4796 GCA_050485845.1 Pirellulaceae bacterium
CATTACGATCGACGAGAATCGAAGCGGGCCAAGTGATGGAGGCGGCCGAAAAGACAGCTCCTTGGCTGGAGGTATGATGAATCGCCATGTCGGCACCTCCACCATCCGCATCGTGACCTTGGGCGAGCCGCAGAGTACCCGGGGGGGAGGAGGGGGAAAGTTTGTCCGTCTCGTGCCCCGAGGCCCCACCCGGCACCCGCTCGTGAAGTGACTCTCGTCCGAAGATGTCTCCCTTGGCGAGTCCCGTCCCGGCGAAAGCCCAGTGATCCGGTTGCGTGACTTGATAGGGTGCTGCCGTCATGATCCCGCGCGCGTCATAGACGACTCCCAGAAGGTTGGCTTCCGACTCCTGCCGCATGTGAAAGCGGCTCTCCAGTTTACCGTTGGACGCTCGCAGCCGCCGATCATCCTCGTTCCGGTAAATGCAGGTTTGCGAGTCAAGGAATTCGACATCGCAGTTCAGGCCGTTGCCTCCCAGATACATCAGCCTCCCTCCCCGCTCGAAGACCCACCGCTTCACGGCATAATACATGTCGCTCGACCAATACTCCGGGTGCGTGCTGATCATGAGCACCTGGTAGGCGTCCAGATCGAGCGTCCCGTCGTGCAGTTGGGTTTCGGCGTAATAGTCGTAATGGAATCCTTCTCGTTCCAGCCATCCCAGCAGTCGCCATTCGGCCGGGGCGAGATGGCAGGCGGCTCGACCCGCAATCGAATCGGTCACCTCCACATGCTCGGGAATGTGGCAGACCGGTTCGGGACGGTCGAAGGACAAGGGGGCGTAGTCGTCCGTGTGATAGGTTACGTGATCGGGGTCGGTGTAGCGGTGCAGTTCCAGTCGAGCGTTGGCGGTGGGCCGTTCTGGAAGGCGGTCGGGGTGGATGTAGTTACTGCGGCCGCCGAAATTGTTGTAGGCATTCCAGGTGATGTTCGAAGCCAGCACGGCAATACGGGATTTCGGAGTGGCGGGGGCCACAATCCAGGGAAAGGAAAAGAACTCACCTTCCTCCGATTTGGCGTGAAAGTAATAGAGTCCACTTCGCTCGGGCGCCGCGATGTACTGCTTATGGTGTGGGCTGGCGTAGCCGAATTTGTTCCACTGCACGCCGGTCTGGGTGTAGTCTCCATCGGGCGTCAGTTGCACGGTGGCTCGCGGTCCATGTTCATCGAACCAACCGATCGGCTGCACTTGTTCTTTTTTCCAGCCATAGCGCCAGAGGGAGAGGTGATAGGCATGGGCCGAGTGGACTCGGAATTCGGCCGATTCTCCCGACCGGACCCACTTGGGCCAGGCGTAGCCGAGCAGTGAATCCTTCAGGAGGCGGAAATGGTGGGGGGCCTGCCCTGGACCGACGGTCAGGTTGACTCGCTTGGCTCCATGGCCGGGATGGGCGAGCACCACTTCGTAGTCTCCCGGAGGAAGGTCGTCGATCCAAACGGCGCCGCTCGCCCGGGAGAGGGTGGCCCAAGAGCGACCTCCGGCCAGAAATTCCAAATGAACGCCCGGCAGGGCCAAGTACCGCTGGTCACTTACATATCCAATCAGCATGGAAGATTTGCTCTCGAAGGGTTGATCGAAGTCAGTTGATCGAAATCGGGCGGTTGAAGTCAGTCTCGGTTGAAGTCAGTTTCGGTCGAAGTCAGTTTCGGTCGAAGTCCGTTGGGCAGAGTCAGTTAATCAGAGCCAATTAAGCAGAGTCAGTTAAGCAGAGCCAGTTAAGCAGAGTCAGTTGGGCAGAGTCAGTTAAGCAGAGCCAGTTAAGCAGAGTCAGTTGGGCAGAGTCAGTTGGGCAGAGTCAGTTGGGAAGAGTGAGGCGAGTTAAACCGGCGGGTCACCTCCGAGGAGGTAGTCACAGACGGGCAAATCAGAAGGTTGCGGAAATGAAGATTCAATCGATGCTCATTCCGACCAGACTCGGCGGAGGAATTCGACCGTATTTCTCCAGAGCATGCCATCGATATCGTGCTGCGTGTAGCCTCGCGCCACCAGCAGTTCGGGGAGGGACTGCAGGTCGGCGATCGACTTGAGATCCATCGGGGTCTGTTCACTGCCGTAGCCGCCATCCAGGTCGGTTCCGATCCCGATATGATTCGCATTGCCGGCGATTTGGCAGATGTGATCGATGTGATCGCAGATTCGCTCGATTTTCAACTGAAAGTCTTCGGGACGACTTCGCAGATGGACCCAGCCGGGGACCATCATGATGGCGTCGAAGGCCATGCCGAGAATTCCCCCCCGCTCCACGACCGCTCGGATTTGATCGTCGGCAAATTGCCGGTTCCAGGGGGCCAACCGGCGGCAATTCTGATGGCTGGCCCAGAGGGGACCGTCGTAGCAGTCGAGGGCGTCCCAGAAGCATTCATCGCAGAGGTGGGTTACGTCCAGGATGATGCCGAGCCGCTGCATTTCCTTCAGCAAGTCCTTCCCCAGGGGAGGAAGTGGGCCGGAAGCATCGGTTCCATGGGCGTAGACGCCGGGGCCGTAATGAGCGGGCCCCAAGGCGCGGAGGCCATCGGCGTAACTGCGCTCCAAGTGCCCCAGCGTGACGATCGAGTCGGCTCCTTCGAGGCTCAGCATGTAGCCGATCGGCGGCGTCTTGGTGGCGGAGCGAGAATTCACCACGTACGGAGTACCATCGTCGCAGGGGAGGGCCTTTTGCCATAAGTCGACGTGCTGATTCAATTCCGAGCGATTTCGGATCGGAGTCATTTCCCCCTGCTCTTCCATGATCCGGTACCAGGCCAGTTGCCCTTGGGTCTGGGCCCAAGCTTGTTCGGGGGAGTTCCATCCCGGAAGGCGGTGGAAGTAGGGGGAGTAGCGTCCGATCTGCGTGGCGACGCACAGGCCGACTCCTCCCCGTCGCATCTCCGGAAAGCAGACCGTGTTGTTTCCCCGGTCCACTTTGTCTTTCATGTGCTGTTCCCAACGCTTGATCTTCTCCTGGGGCCAGCGCAGGTCCCGATTCCACTCCAGGGCGTTCATGGCCAAATCGAGATGCATGTCGAAGATCAAGGATGTCTCATTCATCGGTTGGGAGCCTCGTGCGCGAAAGGAAGGAAACAGTAGGTAGCAAAGGTATGTATTGCGTTGGGAACAAGGGATTGGGATCTCCGCGTTCCGTATCCGTGGTCATTAGCGGAATGCCGCGGAGATCCACTCGTCGGTTTTTGTTTTTCCGGGAGGCCGCACTCAGCGGGGATTCCGTGGGATTCGGGCGGGATCGCTCAGGATTCTCGCGTTTGGTCGCGGGGGAAGCAACGCCACGAAAATGGGAGGGGGAGTGACATCGAGCGTTCTGGATGGTTGCAGGCGGAGCCAACTTGATGCTGGGAGGAGACTCTTTGGCGTCGGCGAGGCCCTTGGTTGGTTGCGTGCGGTGGGCCACTTATCGTAAACTGGGTAAGGAATGCCCCCTGCCAGCCCGCGGCTTGCGTGGGCCTTTCACCTTCCTCTCGGTAACCTTCCATCCACATTGGACACATGAGTCGGGGGAGACGGTACGTCCGTACCTTCGGCCATGCCATTGTCGACACGCATTGGAGCGATTCTAACGTGCCCCACGGCAAATATTTCGTACTCGGTCTGCTCGTCCCTGCCACACTCTTGTTCGGTGGCATCCTGTTTCGTTCTCATTTGATTGCCCAAGATCCTTCCGAGCGATCGGCCATCGAGCTACTGGCGCTCCCGCCGCGACCGGAACGTCCGGCGCTTCCTCCGGGCCGACTGCCGTTGGAGTTTCTGCCGGGGGAGCGGATTGCCTTCGTCGGCAATTCGTTTGCCGAGCGGATGAATCTATTCGGCCACTTCGAAACGTTTCTGCATCAGCGGTTTCCGGACAAGCTGTTGGTGGTCCGTAACTTCGGCCGCCCGGCCGAGGAGGTCGGTCGGCAACAGCGTTCCGCCGACTACACCGCCTTGGATGACCCCTTGCTGGCTTTCGGCGCCGATACGTACTTCTGCTTTTTCGGCTTCAACGAGTCGTTCGCCGACGAGGAGGGAGTGGAAAAGTTTCAGGCGGACTATCATCGCTATCTCGATCAAATGAGTCGCCGGTATCCGCGTGACGACACCGGGGCGGCTCCTCGCTTTGTGATCATCTCGCCACTGGCGTTCGAGGATAGCGGAGACCCGCTGCTTCCCGGCGCCGAAGAGACCAATCGCCGCCTGCAACGCTACTCGGAAGCCATCGCCGAGGTGGCTCGAGAACGAGGCTTGGCCTACGTCGACATTTTCGACGAGTCGGCGGTATTGATGCAGCGCGAAGCGGGACTGCAGTTGACGATCAATGGTTGCCACTTGAACGAGCAGGGGGATCTCGAAATTGCTCGACTACTTGACCAGTCCCTGTTCGGCTCGGATTCCTCCGACGCCCTCGAGTCGCTTGGAGGCGTGGGGAGCACCGAGTTCGAACGGCTGCGGGCGGCGGTGAATGACAAGTCCTGGGTGCATTTTCAGGACTACCGGATGCTGAATGGCTGGTATGTGTACGGAGGTCGGCGAACGTGGGACAAGGAGACGTTTCCTCGCGAATACTTCAAGATTCGCAACATGGCCGCGGTGCGCGATCGGTACATCTGGGATATGGTGCAAGGAACACCGGTGCCCGAACGTCCCGACGATTCGGGAACGGGTGACCTGATTGTCCCTCCGACCCGGTTCGGAGACCCGGGACAGAAGAATACCGAGGCGGAGCAGCTGCGGTACAAAACGCCCGAACAAATCATCGAAACAACTACCGTTCAACCCGGCTTCCAGTGGGAATTGTTTGCCGACGACACTCAGATTCCCGAGTTGG
>JBJHCD010000549.1:0-4795 GCA_050485845.1 Pirellulaceae bacterium
CAACCGGGATGGGAGAGCCACTGGGAATGGCCTCGCCGTGGGCATGTCCTGCCTTGTCGCCGCCATCCGGAAAACAGGCTGCTGGATCGTAGTTCCAAACGCTCCGATTGAATGGAGGCTTATGCCCCAATTGGTATTCCTGGCGAGTTGCCTCGGAGATTTGGATATGCGACCAGTTCCCGGCCCCATCTTCCTCCGCGGCTTGAGCACCGTGGGGGTAGCCCGAGAACCATGCTGCCACCTTCGCCTGGCCTTCCGGGGTCTGGTAGCGCCAGTTCCAGTAGGAACGAGGGGGAAGAGACGGTGTGCAGCCGTTTGCCCCATTGGCCACGTCGATATAGCCAGCTCGGAAGCCAGCTCCGAAGTGGTCCAGATAGGGTTCGCCCACAAACTGCGGTTGTCGAAGTTTCCAGGCTTGTCGCGCCCAGGCGGTGTTTCTCCAGCCGAGCACAAAATCATTGGAAGTGTCATTATAGGCAATATATTCGCTTACGCCCTGCACAGCCGAACAGCCGTTTGCACCGACGAAGCCTCCAGTTGCCAGCAGGCACAATGCCAAGCGTGCCAGCCATCGGGATTGCGTGTGTCTAGCCGCACTCATCGGTTATGTCCGTCGAGATGCCAAGGTTACAGGATCCAGGCCCTTCAGCCCGGCGTTTCACCAGGTTGGTCCCCGAGAGGAACTTCCTGGTGCAACAGCGGGAATTCGAGCGACGTCGAGCAGATCGAGAGCTGCTGCTCGGGCAAGTACTGCCGGAGCCGTGAGGACCAGCGACTTTGCTTGGCTTTTTCATCGCCCGATCGCTAGGATCGGATTTAGCGAACTTCCCAAAACTATTGATACTTTCCGTAAAATGCTTCGAATCACCCTGATTCGTACAGGAAGGAGATTCGGAAAAGTCGCCCTGGCTTGCCGGCTTGGTCGCCTGAGCGGCCAGAGTGTCCGCTGGAACGGGGGGGTAGTGATGTGCCTGTGGAGGAGATGCGGATCGCCGTCCGATTTGTTTTTTGAATTCTCTCGTTCGGGGGCTGGTACCCCGCAAACAGCCCGTTAGAATGCACCTCGCGGGGCACTTTTGGGGCTTGAGCCAAAAAGCGGGCGGGATCCCAAAAAAAACGTCCTTTGTTGAGTACAACAGCGGGGGGATGCCCGCTGGTGGGTTAATTCAGCGGGCTTTGCGCTAGTGGTGGTTGATATCGTTCATCAGAGGGGCAGTTTGGTGAGCGGTCGGGCGGGTTTCCCTTCCTCTTGGAAGGTGCCCCGAGAAGACGAGTCCACTCTTGAAAAGATCTCCTGCTGGATTAACTGCTTGTCTGACGCGGTGAAGACACTGCCCTCGAGGACATCTTGGACGCGATTTCCTCGCTGATCGATCCAGTCATCTGTCAGGAGTTCACGAATGCGAAGCACGGTTGCGGCAACTTCGGAGGAAGTTTCTCCTGGTCGTATTCGCCCTGCCGAAGAGGTTCAGTCCATCTCTTTGCTCTACACGAGGGTCCGCAGGGTTCCCGAACGAATCTTCGCCCTTTTTCTGTTCATCGCGCTGTTCCCGATTCAAGGCGCGATCTACTTCTTGGTCCGCTTGACGTCGAAAGGCCCAGGCATCTACCGGCAGACTCGAGTCGGACTCGGAGGTCGGCAATTTGTGCTCTACAAGTTCCGGACGATGCGAGTCGACGCGGAACTCGCTTCGGGCCCGGTTTGGAGCCAACCAGGGGATGACCGAGTCACCCCGCTGGGAAAATTCCTCCGCTGGTCGCACCTCGATGAACTTCCGCAATTGGTCAACGTGATTTCCGGTCACATGTCCCTGATCGGGCCGCGGCCCGAACGTCCGGAGTTTACCGAGGTCCTGGCTCAGCAAATCCCCGGTTACTTGTCTCGCTTGAACGTCCCCCCCGGCATTACAGGGCTGGCCCAGGTGATTCTGCCAGCCGACTCCACCGTGGAGTCGGTCAAAGAAAAATTGGAACTGGACCTCGAATACATTCGTCGAGCCAGCCCGTGGATGGACGTGCAGATCTTGGTCTGCACCGGCTTGAGGCTCATCGGCGTACGCAATTGGTTCGCCAAGCGAATTCTGATGCCCAGCACCCCACGACGGACAGACCGTCGAAGTCGTCCGGAAGTCATCGAAGAAGCCGTGTTGCTCGGCAATAGCTCGCGATAATCAGCCGTTTGGTGGCTGAGTCGCTTGGTTGCACCAGCGGATTACCCTGGGAGGGACTCGTCTGCCGAGTCAAATCGTCCCTCCCCGATCCACTCCTCCCCATTCGCTGCTCTCACTCAGGACGATCGTTGGTCAGCCGAATCGGTCGGCCAATACGTCCAGCAGTCGCTGGATCAGCTGGTCCGTTCGACCTTCGGTCAGGTGCATCGGGTTTATCACCAAACGGCCCGCGGAAAGCCGGCCATGCCCCACATACACCGGTGGCGTTCCCTGCCGCAGGTGGCGACAGGCTTCCGTCGCCGTTAATCCCCCAGACGCTTCTTCCACCTCAATTTCCAGGAGGGGGAGCGATTCCTTGTCACTGGCAGGGGGAAGTTGCAGGTGGCTGCGGATTCCTCGAGCTTCCAAGGCCGAGCCGACACGCCGGAGCAACGACTCGGAAATCGCCTGCTGCGACTCATGAGCCCCCTCGTGAAAGCGACGCAGGGCAACCAGCAGGGCGATGATCTGTTCCTTCGACACCTTGAGTGCTCGGCCGATTCCATGCCGGGGAAGTCCCGGGAGCCGATCTCGATCGAACCATGTTTCCGGGGGAGACCAGAGGTCCCAGTGGTCATCCTGATCGAACATCTGCAGCGCGGCCGCCCCAATCAGTTCTCGCTTGCCGCAAAGAATTCCGGTCGCCTGCGGACCCCGTATCCCTTTTCCCCCGCTGATTGCGATCAAGTCCGCGCCGCTCTCCACGAGCCGGCGTAGATTCGATCGGGGGGGCACCTCGCCCGCCGCGTCCACCAAGACCGGAAGGTGATGTGCATGGGCCGTTTCGACCAACTCCTCGAGACAGGGGTGGGAGTCTGGTCCGAAAACATACAGGATCCCCGCTGTTTGAGGTGTGATCGCGGCCTGATATTCCCACGTCTCCACCCGCCGAACCCCCGCTCCCGCCACCATCTCCTGAAACCCGACTTCGCGAAACCGTACCCCAGCCCCCCGCACGGCGTGGTCATAACCGTTGCGATGTTCCCGGGCAACCAAAAACTCGTGGGGAAAGTTCTCCGCATGGGGGAGCTGTTCCATTTTCCCCAAGTCGTATCCGGTGAGGATCGCGGCCGAGCCCAGGAGCAGGGCGGCCGCGGATCCGGCCGTCACCAGCCCCGCTTCCGCTCCGGTCACTTCGGCAATGTATCGGCTGGCCGCGGCCTGAAGCTGCTCCAACACCACCGAATCCTCCGCCGCGGCAACGAACGCGGACAGGACTTCGGCCGACATCGGGGCCCCACCCAGTCGAGTTACCGAGCCGGAGGCATTGATGATGGGCTGCACGCCCCATTGTTGATAGATGTTCATCGGTGGAAACTGATTCTAGGGCATGGGGCATTGGCTGACGCGGGGAGGGGATTACCAATGGGCTAGCAGCGCTTCCTCGGTACCCTCGAGAAGGTGTAACTCTCCGGAGGCACGCTCGAGCCGATAGGCAAGCTGCGTGGCGGCGAAGTCATGACGAAGCTGCTCGAGATCGCGTGGCCGGCCACCACCATCGATCCCACCCGCCACCAGAAGTCTCCGGGGAGCGATTAATGCGGCCAGATGAGCGATATCGCCCACGCGAGGCAGAATTCCAGGGACCATGCTGGCCAGACGTTGCTGCTCGTATGGGACCTCCGTGACGTAGCTGGTCAGTCCATCCCACACGGCAACGCGCTGCACGCGGTCATCGACGGCGGCCAGACAGAGGGCCAGCGGGGCGGCCGACTTGATCCCAATAATCCCCCATTCGGGAATCAGCAGCGGCCGGTCCAACTCGGCTTCCAGTTGGTCGAGCAGTCGACGGAGGTCGCCGACCCACTGGGCGAGCAGTGGACGACCGATCCACACCCCCCACTGGGCCGTGTTGTGATCAGGCGCCCTTTGAATCCGGTCTCCCTCGCGGGCCAAACTGGCCGTGGCCCGCAAGTCGATTCCCACCGTGTTCCAACCCTGGCCACGAAGCTTCTCCGCCAAAGGGCTCTCCAGCACCCCGCGCCCGACATCCAGATCCAAAAGCAGAACCGTTCCCCGTTTGGGGCTGACTCCCTTCTGCTCACTTGCGGGGAGCACCAGCTTTGGTTCTGCCTGGAGTTCCCAATCTCTCCGTTCATTTTCGTTTTCGTTCCGTCCGTTCTGACCGATCTGTTCGCCATCGAGTTCGCCTTCCCCCCGTTCGGGAGACTGCGGCGGGTCTTCCGGTAAGAGGGGAGAGGACTGAAAAGGGGGGGGTGATTCGATGTCTCGAAGGTCTGGCGGACCTCCCAAAAGGTCTTCCAAGGCGTCACGATGCAGTGATTGCTCGGACCGCCAATGCTCCACATGATCGGGAATGGCTCGCCGAGCCAGTTGGTCCCTGGCGATCCCAGCAGCGAACTGGGGGAGAGTGACGAAGGTGGCGGGGCGCGAGTTTCCGGGATAGCACCGCAAGGCCTCGGGATCTTCAGTCTCGAACTCAGGCTCGGGGATCGGTTCCCCCGTTCCCTCCCCCTTCAGATGCCAAGTCATCCAGCCATACATCGCTTCCCGCATCGGCCGATTGTAGTCATGTGCTGATTCGAACGTGGCGTGACGGAGTCGATCGGTTGCCGCATAAAGGT